>JANYBA010000083.1 GCA_025360985.1 Gammaproteobacteria bacterium
CATCGGAAACGTCGAAAGGCTTCTTCCAGCCCGGGTCCACCGGCAGGTAGCCGATCTTGTCCATCCAGGCGGCCAGCTTTTTGTCGACCTTGCGCAAATGCGCCTGGGCCGCGTCGACATCGAATCCGCGCGCGTGCCGGGCCATGGTCAGGGAGCCCGCGCGATGATCTGGTCGCGACCCGTGTAGAAGATCGATGCTTGGTACGCAGGCAGTTCGAAGGCATGCCCGGCGAAGCGCCGCTGCCATTCGGCCACCGCCTTGTCGACCGCCGCGCTCGCGTCGGCCGACGCCCCGGCCTGCGCACGCCAGGCGGCGGCGCGCGCGGCATCGAGCGACACCGAGAAACGCGCCCACACCCTGGCCTGGGTGCGCCAGACGTCGACGTCGACCACGCGGCCATCGAGGGCGACGAAACGCAGCTTGCGGTCGATGTCGGAATTCGCGCCGCCGGTGGACAGATCCTCGAACGAGAGTTGGTCGAGTACCCCGGCCAGGGCATCGCCGGCGTGGGAAGAGGTGGCGATCGGCTCGGGCGCATCCTGCGGCCAGAAGCGGTCGCCGCGCGGCACCAGCACGAAAGCCTTGCCCGGGCTGGGCGCGACCCGGACTTCGGCGATGCGCGCCATCGGCAAGTCGACCAGGGAGCGATCGATCCAGCCCATGGGCTGCCGCTCGAAACTGAGCGCCACGTCGGTCAACCAGGCGCGCGACCGGCCGCCGACGCGCACGTAATTGCCGTCGAGCTTGGGATGTTCCTTGCCGACCACCAGGGTCATCGCCGGTCCACCGCCCGACAATTGGATCTCGACGCCCTGGGCATCGGGCAAGGAAACGTCTTCGACGCCGAGGCGCGGATAGAGCTTGGGCTGGTCGGTCTTGGCCTCGGCCAGGCGCGCGCGCGACAGCGCGAACAGCGCGGTATCGACCAAGCCGGGAACGGCCAACAAATTGCCTGGTTCGACGACCTGCCAGGCATCACCGACCTTGTGCAGGGTTACCAACACCCGGCCGCCGGCGCCGCGGATGCGGAAATCGTCGATCTTGTCGATCCGCGTCGCGAGCTGCGGCAAAGCCAATGGCGATGGCGCCGGTGGCGCCGATTTTCCGCAAGCGGCCAGCAGCGCCATGACGGCCAAGATGCTCCAGCGCACGGTTACGCGCATGGCGATCAGGCGTCCGCGTGCCGGCGCACCTGGCGACGGCGCCAGGCCATGGCGAATCCGAATATGGCGACCAGTGCCGGGATGCCGAGGATGTTGATCAGCTTGAGCCGCTTGCCGAGCCCCTCGATGCGCGCGTTCAACTGGTGCTGCACGTCGCGCAGTTCCTTGCGCGTGGCCAGCTTCTGCTGCTGGAACTGCAAGAGCTGGCCCTGCTGCTCGCGATTCAGGGCCTGCGGTTGGCCGCCGTTGGCCGGCTGCAGTTGCGACAGTTTCTGCTCGAGTTCGCCGAGCTGCTTCTGCAATTCCTGTTCGCGCGCCTGGAAGCGGGCCTCGGCCGCGCGCTGCAGGACTTGCACTTTTTCGAAGGGGCGATTGCTGTCGGTGCGCGTGCGCACGGCGATCAGGTCGTCGTTGCCGACCATGTTGTCGACCGCGTTGAACACGAAGTCGCCGTTGTTGGCGAACGAGTTGTAGACCGGCTGGCCCAGGAAGTCCTGCACCTGGACCCAGAGCCGGTCGGCGAGCAGGTCGGTGTCGGCAACCACCAGGATGTTGGCCGGCTTGCTGCTTTCGGCGAGGTGCCCGGCGCCCGCCCGCTCGGGGAATGCGGTCTTGAGCTTGCCGGTCAGGCGCGCCGCGAGCACGTACGGTCCGGCCTTGCCCGGCGGGTAGCGTTGCGCCAGCAAACCCGGTTCGCTGGCGGCAGCGCGAACGGCGCCGGCATCGCCAAGCGTCGCGCTCGATGAGCTCTGGATCAGTGGCTCCATTCGCAATGGCGACCCCGGCGTCAGCGACAAGGCGCCCGCGCTGGAAAGGTTCAAGGTTTCAAGGTCCGCGGTGACCACGTCCTTCTGGTCGAGCTGTTTCCGGCCAAGGCCGAGGATGCCCGGATGGCGAACCGGCGCCTGGTTCGGATCTGGCTGCACCTGCAACGCATTCTGGTAATCGAGAACGACTTTGTCCGGGTCGAAAACCACGCCCCAGGCCGAAAACAGCCGGGAAAGATTCGAGCTTCGCCCGGATTGCGCTTGGCCCGGTTCGATGGCGCCCGGGGCCGGATCGGACTCGGCGTCCGGATCTACGAACACCAGCAGATGGCCGCCGCGCAGCACGAACTGGTCGATGGCGTTCTGGGTGTCGTCGCTGAGTGCCTTGGGATGCACGACCATCAACAGATTGACGTCGTCGCCGATCGAATTCGGGTTGGCCTGCAGTCGGCGCATTTCGAACAATTGCGACAACTGCCGGTCGACTTCCCAGCCGGCGTGCGGCTGGCCGGTCGAGGGATCGATGCTCGGCCCGGTTGGAAGGTCATTGAGGATAGCCAGCACCGGCTTCTGGTCCTCGCTCAATGTCGAAATCAACTTGGCGAGGTCGTATTCGAGGAAGGCTTCCTTGTCCGGCTGGATGAACGGCATCGTTGTTTCGCCGTCGGTGCTGTTGGTGCCGACCAGGCCGAAGTAGAGCGAGTCGCCAGTGCTGCCAATCGGCAATGCCTGCAGGCCATGCGCTGCGGCCCGGTCTTCGGCTTCGGAGAACGGCTCCGGATCGATCATCTGCAAGGTGACCTGGCCATGCGAATGCGCGGCGATTTCCTCGAGCATTTCGCGCACGCGCTGCGCAAAGACGCGGAACTGCGGAAGCGATTCCGAGGCTTTCTCCGAATAATAGAACTGCAGCTGGATCGGCTCGTGGATGCGCGCCAGGATGTTGCGGGTGCCTTCCGACAAGGTGTACTGGTGGTGCTCGGTCAGGTCCAGTCGGGCGCCGCGCAACAGCCACGACGACAGCGCCACCAGGACCACATAGGCCAGCGCCAGCAGCGGCAGGGCGAGGAGCAAGGCCCGGCGATTCGAATGCAGCGGCTTGGACGGCGCCATGTCGGCCTCAGTCGGCTTTCTTGATCTCGATCACCAGCACCGTGGCAATGAGCCAGGCGGCGATCGAGGACAGGAAGAAGAACACATCGCGAAGGTCGAGCAGGCCGCGCGTGATTGCCTGGAAGTGGGTCATGAAACTCAAGGCGCTGACCGCGTCCACGGCCGCCTGCGGCAACAGCGCGCGCACGAGGTCCAGGGCCAGCGGAAAGCCAGCCAGCAGCGACAGCAGGCAAGCGACCACGGTGAGGACGAAGGCCATCACCTGGCTGCGGGTCAGCGCCGACAGGCAACCGCCCACGGCCAGGAACGCGCCCGCCATCAGCCAGCTGCCAAGGTAACCGGCGAGGATCACGCCGTTGTCGGGGTCGCCGAGCCAATTGACCGTGATCCAGATCGGGAACGTCAGCGCCAAGGCCAGCCCCAGGAACAGCCAGGCGGCGAGGAACTTGCCGAGCACGGCCTGCCACAGGCTCACCGGCTGCGTCAGCAGCAGCTCGAGCGTGCCGCTCTTGCGCTCCTCGGCCCAAAGCCGCATCGCCACCGCCGGCGCCAGCAACAGGTACAGCCAGGGATGGAAGCGGAAGAACACCTGCAGGTCGGCCTGGCCGATCTCGAAGAAATCGCCCAGGTAGAACGTGAAGGCGCCCGCGAGCATCAGGAAGATGACGATGAACACCGCCGCCAGCGGCGTGGCGAAATAGCTGGCGAACTCGCGCCGCAGGATGGTCGCGACCGCGCTCATGGCTTGTTCTCCGGGGCGGTGATGCGCCGGAACACTTCGTCCAGCCGGCCGCGCTCGATGCGCAGGTCGGTGAACGCCACGCCGCGCTGGCGCAGGCGTTCGGCGACCGGCTCGGACAAGCGCGCCTTGCCTTGCCCGAAAACGAACAAGCGGGCGTCGCGCTCCTCGTGCTCGAAGCCGCTGATGCCCGGCATGCCTTCGAGCGCGGCGCGCGCGGCGATGCTGTCGGCAGGCTGCAGCGACACCGCGTTGTTGTAGCGCGAGCGGGCCAGCAACTCGGCTGGCGTCGCGTCGGCGAGGATGCGGCCGTGGGCGATGATGATCGCGCGCGTGCAGACCGCCTCCACCTCTTCCAGGATATGGGTCGACAGCAAGACCGTGCGTTCGCGCGCCAATTCGCCGATCAGGCCGCGCACTTCATGCTTCTGGTTCGGGTCCAGGCCATCGGTGGGCTCGTCCATGATCAGCGCCGCCGGATCGTGGACGATCGCCGCCGCCAGGCCGACGCGGCG
>JANYBA010000118.1 GCA_025360985.1 Gammaproteobacteria bacterium
GATTGCCTTGCCGGCAGCGGAGGATGTGCGACGTGCGATCAGGGCCATGGCGCATTCTAGGCGACGCCACTGAACCGGCGCCAGCCGACGGCGCGCGATTGCTACACTGCGGCACCGATTCCGAGTGAGTGCGTCACGAGATGTTACCGACCATCGAACACGAAACCCGGGCCAAGCCGGCCTGGAGCATCATCTGGCTGCATGGCCTGGGCGCCGACGGCAACGATTTCGCGCCGATCGTGCCCGAGCTGGTGCGCCGCGACTGGCCGGGGATCCGCTTCGTCTTTCCGCACGCGCCGGTGCGTCCGGTGACGATCAACGGCGGCGCGCCGATGCGCGCCTGGTACGACATCATGAGCCTGGCGATCGACCAGCGCGCCGACGAAACCGGCGTGCGCGATTCGATCCGCGAACTCGAGGCGCTGATCGCGCGCGAACGCGATCGCGGGGTGCCGGCAAAGCGGACCATCCTGGCCGGCTTCTCGCAGGGCGGCGCGATCGTGCTGGCGGCGGGCTTGCGCCGCGAGGCCGCGGTCGCCGGCATCGTCGCGCTCTCCACTTACTTGCCGCTGTCGGCGCAAACGCCGGCGGAAAGCACCGCCGCCGGGCGCGCCACGCCGGTGTTCATGGGCCATGGCTCGCAGGACCCCGTGGTGCCGCTGGCGCTCGGCGAGCGCAGCCGCAATGCCCTGCAGGCCTTGGGCGCGCCGGTGGCCTGGCACAGCTACCGGATGGCGCATAGCGTGTGCGCGGAAGAGATCCGCGACCTTGGCGACTGGCTGGCGCTGCGTTTCGCCGGCGACTGACCGATACTGGCGACCATGGCCGCCCCCTGGTTCCCCGATTTCTGCCGCATGCCGAGGATCGCGGCCGTACTCGGCATGACCGAACTGGTGGTCGTGGTGATCGCGTTGGCGCCAACCCGGGCCGAACGCTGGAGCGGACAGGAGTTTGCGAGCGCAAGTGTGTTCGCGCTGTGGCTGGCCCTGACCCTTGCCGTCGTGTTCTGCAAGGCCAAGCCGCTGGTCGACCGCCTGCCGACCGCGCTCGCGCTCGCCTTCGTGATGGGCCTGACCCTGGTCATTGCCGCGTTCGGCGCCTGGTGCGTTCAGCAGATCGACCTCGGACTCGGCTTCGGCTTCACCCTTCCGGCCCATGAGCAAGGTCGTTTCGCCGCCAGCGTGGCGGCGTTGGCGATGTTGATCGCGGCCCTGGCCTTGCGCTATTTCTACGTCCGCGAGCAATGGCAGGCGCAGGTGCAGGCGCAGGCCAAGGCGCAGGTCGATGCCCTGCAGGCGCGCATCCGGCCGCACTTCCTGTTCAATTCCATGAACACCATCGCCAGCCTCGTGCGCAGCGCCCCGGAGACCGCCGAGCGCGTGGTCGAGGATCTGTCGGAATTGTTCCGGGCCGCCCTCGGCACCGAGCGCGATGGTTCGACCCTCGCCGAGGAACTGCACCTGGCCGAGCGCTACCTCGCGATCGAGGCGCTGCGCTTTGGCGACCGCCTGCGCCAGCGTTGGGACATCGGCGCCGACATTCCTCGGAACCTGCCGCTGCCGCGCCTGGTCCTGCAGCCCCTGGTAGAGAACGCGATCGTGCATGGCATCGCCCGTTTGCCCGAAGGCGGCGAGCTCGCCATCGGTGTCGCGGTCGCGGGCAAGCAGCTGCAGGTCGACGTGGTCAACCCGGCCCTGCCGCCGCGCGAAGGCGAAGGCGGCAACGGCCACGCCCAGGATTCGATCGCGCAGCGCCTGGCCTACCAGTTCGGTAGCGCCGCGACCATGACGTCCGGATATCGGGACGGCTACTATCGCTGCGAATTGCGCCTGCCGCTGCCATGACCGCATCCACCATGAAGCTGCTCATCGTCGACGACGAACCGCTGGCCCGGGCCCGGTTGCGGGCGATGCTGGCTGACGTGCCCGGCGTCGAAATCGCCGGCGAAGCCGACAATGGCCGCAAGGCGGTCGAGCAGGCGCAAGCGTTGGCGGTTGGCGCGGTGTTGATGGACATCGCCATGCCGGTGATGGACGGGCTGGAAGCGGCGCGGCACCTGGCGACGATCGAGTCGCCACCGGCGATCGTGTTCTGCACCGCCTACGACGAGCACGCGCTGGCGGCCTTCGAAGCGGCGGCGGTCGATTACCTGGTCAAGCCGGTGCGGCGCGAGCGCCTGCTCGAAGCCCTGGAGCGCGCGCGTCGCCATCGGGCCGGCACCGCCCCGCCGGCGCCACTGCCGCCGGCCGATCGCCAGCGCAGCCACCTGTCGGCGCGCCTGCGCGGCAACCTGCGCCTGATCCCGATCGAGGACGTGCACTATTTGCTCGCCGAGGAAAAATACGTGCTCGTGCACCACGGCCGCGGCGAAGACCTGATCGAGGAGTCGCTGAAATCGCTCGAGCAGGAATTCGCTGACCGCTTCCTGCGCATCCACCGCAATTGCCTGGTGGCGATGGAAGAATTCCAGGAACTGCAACGGCAGCCGGACGGGCGCGTGCTGGTGGTGCTGCGCCACGGCAGTTCGCGCCTGGAAGTGAGCCGGCGCTGCCTGCCGGGACTGCGCGAGAAGCTGCGGCATCTCTAACAGCCGCGCAGTGGGAGGGGTGGAAGCCCCGAATGCCGACACCCGGTTCGGGGCTGAAGCCCTCCCACGGAAGCGGCAACAAAACCAGCGATAATGCACCGATGAAAATCCTGCGCCTCGCCACCCGCAAAAGCGCGCTCGCGCTCTGGCAGACCGAACACGTCGCCGCGCGCCTGCGCGGGCTGCATCCGGGCCTGGTCGTGGAACTGGTGCCGATGAGCACGCGCGGCGACAGGATCCTCGATCGCCCGCTGGCCGATATCGGCGGCAAGGGCCTGTTCCTGAAGGAACTGGAAGTGGCGATGATCAATGGCGCGGCCGATGCCGCCGTGCATTCGCTCAAGGACGTACCGATGGTGCTGGATGGGCCGTTCGCGCTCGCCGCCATCCTGGAACGCGGCGATCCCTTCGATGCCTTCGTTTCGGACCGTTACACCGATTTTGACGCGCTGCCCGCCGGTGCCAGCATCGGCACCTCGTCGCTACGGCGGCAGGCGCAGGTGCGCGCGCGCCGTCCCAACCTGCGCCTGCTCGACTTGCGCGGCAACGTCAATTCGCGCCTGGCGAAGCTGGCCGCCGGCGACTACGACGCGATCATCCTCGCCTGCGCGGGCCTGGAGCGGCTCGGCCTGTCGCGCCATATCCGCCACCGGCTGGAAGCGCCGGGCTGGCTGCCGGCGGTGGCGCAAGGCGCGATCGCGGTGGAATGCCGCGACGGCGACGCCGCCACGATCGCCCTGTTGTCGGCGCTCGACCACGCTGCGACCCGCACCTGCGTTGAAGCCGAGCGGGCGATGAACCGGCAATTGCATGGCAGCTGCCACGTGCCGATCGCCGCCTACGCCACGCTCGACGGCGGCGTGCTGTCGCTCGAGGGATTGGTCGGTTCGGCCGAGACCGGCCGTTGCGTACGCGCCAGCGAGGTCGGTCGCGCCCGCGATCCCGAAGGCCTCGGCCGCCTGGTCGCGGCGGAGTTGCGGGTGCGCGGCGCCGACGAGCTGCTCAAGAATTTGTAGGGGGCCGCTTGCGGCCGAATCGGGCCCAAGGGCCCTCCTACAAGAACATGCTCGGTTAGACTCTGCTCAGATCGACGGGAGCGCGATGCGATGAAGCGGCAAGTACCCTGGAAAACGATGCTGGCCGTTTCGCTCGCGCTGGCGACCGGTTCGGTGGCTGCGAAGGACCTGGTCATCCACGCCGGGACCTTGATCGACGGCGTGTCGGAGACGCTGCGGCACCAGGTGTCGATCCGTGTGCACGACGACCGCATCGTCGGCATCGAGCCCGGCTACTCCGTGCCATCGGGCGTCGAGGTGATCGATCTTTCGAACGCCACCGTGATGCCCGGCTTCATCGATTGCCATGTGCATATTTCCGCCTGGCTGCCGAGCCGGACCAATGCCACCGAAGACTGGTTGACGCATTCCGACCTGCACCGCGCCTTCGAGGGCGCCCACTTCGCGGGCCAGATGCTGCAACAGGGCTTCACCAGCGCGCGCGATGTCGGCGGCGGCGACGACACGGTGGCGGTGCGCGATGCCATCGATGAGGGCCTGATCGCCGGCCCGCGGCTCTGGCTTTCGCTCGAGCCGCTCGGCCCGACCGCCGGTCACGGCGATCCGCGCAACGGGCTCGATCCGGGCCTGTCGCACGCGGGCTGGGACAACGGCCTGGTCGACACGCCCGAGCAGGCGCGCCTGCGCGTGCGCGAGCACCGGCGGCGCGGCGCCGACCTGATCAAGATCATGCCCTCGGGCGGCATCGCTTCGACCGGCGACGATCCGAGACAACAGCTGATGACCGATGAGGAAATGCGGATCGCGGTCGAGACCGCGCACTCACTGGGCATGAAAGTGGCCGCGCATATCTATCCGGCGGCGGCGATCGAGGCAGCGGTGCGCGCCGGCGTCGATTCGGTCGAACATGGCTCGTTCGCGACCGCGCAGACCTTCGCCCTGATGAAGGCGCACGGCACTTACCTCGTGCCGACGCTGTCCGTCTACGACGTCTACTACGCCGCGGCCCGTGACCATCCGGAATTGCTCACCCCCGGCACGGCCCCCAAGGAGCTGGCCAACGACCTGCTGCCGAAGAAGAACCTGCCGCTGGCGGTCAATTCGGGCGTGAAAATCGCCTACGGCACCGATCTTGGCGAAGGCGACCATGCCATGGAATTCGGCTTGCTGATCGCCAACGGCATGAAGCCCATTCAGGCGCTGCTCGCCGCAACACGCAATGCCGCCGATTTGATTGGCGCGACCGACGACATCGGAACACTGCAGGCCGGGCGCTACGCCGACATCGTCGCCATCGCTGGCGACCCGCTGGCCGACCCGGGCCTGTTCGAGCATGTCGATTTCGTGATGAAGGGCGGCATCGTCGTTCGTCAAAACGACAAGCCCACGGTGACTCAGTAGTACAGCGATACCACATGCCGGGCTTCGGCAAAGAACAGCCAGCGCTCGACCAAGGCACCGAGTAGGGTTGAAATCGCCGCAACCGCCAGCCACGGCGCGGCACCGATATGCGGCAACAGCCACACCAGCAGGGCGCACAGCGCCGGCACCAGGGCGAACAGGACCACCGCGATCGCGCGCAGGCGGCGCGAATGCTTGCGCGCCAGTACGAAGCCCATCTCCCTGGTCAGGTAGTTGGCTTCGGTGTGCGGATGCTCGAACACGCGCACGGTCCGGTCCGCGGGCAGGCCCAGGGCCGAAGCGCGCGACGCCGGCAGCGCGCCGCGATCGATGTCGTTCCAGTAGCGCCGCTTGATCCGCCACAGCGCGAACGAGGCGGCCAGCACCGCGGCTCCGGCCATGTTGTTGAGCGAAACGCCGGACAGCCCGACCAGCGCGACCAAGGCCAGGCCGCCGGTGAGCAGCGCAAACAGCAGGTAGCCCGGCAGCACCAACGCATGGCGCCAAGCCGGAATCGGCTTGAGCGAGACGTAGATCATCGCCGTGCAGGCAACGGTCGCCAACGAGAACACCGCGAGCACGAGGCCGAACTGGCGCGCGTCCTGTCCGCGCCACGCCACCCACGCGCCGCCTACCGCCGGCAACAGCGTGGCCATCGCGAGTACGCCTTCGCGCGACAGCCAAGAACTTCGCCATTGCGAGAACGCGCGCCAGGCGCGCAACGGCTGGCCCAAGTGCAGGGTCGAGCTGAGCAGGCCGAGGCTGGTCAGGACGAAGCCGAGCGCCAGCGCGATCAGCGCCGGTACTCGCGGCAGCGGTGGCCCGAGCATCCAGGCGATGCCGAGCCAGAACCACAGCCCGTAACCGGCGCCGGACAGGGTGGTGAAGAAAATGACGGAAAAAGCGGGATGCATGTCAGCGGCTCAGGGCGCGGTCGAGCCAACGCAACAGCGACGGCAGTTGCGCGCTGTCGAGCTTTTCTTCGGGAACGATCGCCGGCGCGGATGGCGCGCCGCGCCGCGGCCGCGGCGGCAGGTAGCGGTTGACCGGCGCGTAGCCCAGTTCCGGCATCAGCGCCACGCCGCCACGTTCGGCGACCAGCTTGGACACCGCCGAGTTCTCATCGCCGAGGTCGCCGAAATGCCGCGCGCGGGTTGGGCAGGCCTGCACGCAGGCCGGCTGCCGCGATTCCTCCGGGATGTGTTCGTTGTAGATGCGGTCCACGCACAGCGTGCATTTCTTCATCACCCCTTCGACTTCGGAATATTCGCGGGCGCCGTAGGGGCAGGCCCAACTGCACAACTTGCAGCCGATGCACTTGTCCTCGTCGACCAGCACGATGCCGTCCTCGGCGCGTTTGTAGCTGGCGCCGGTCGGACAGACCTCGACGCAAGCCGGCGTTTCGCAGTGCAGGCAGGAGCGCGGGAAATGCAGGGTCATTTCCGGCTGGTCTTCCAGCGCGTCGATCGTGTAACTGTGCACGCGGTTGAACCAGACGCCCATCGGTTCGGCGCCGTAGGGGTCCTCGTCGGTGAGCGGGCCGGCAATGCCGCCAGCGTTCCACTCCTTGCAGGCGACCGCGCAGGCGTGGCAACCCACGCAAGTGTCGAGGTCGATCACCAGGCCGAGCTTCTTCGCCGACGGGGGCGGCAGCATCGTCATGCTTTCGAGCCGGCGCGGTGGACGGCGGCGGGAATCGTATCGACCCGACGCATCTGTTCGTCGTCGAACAGGGTCCGGTCGCGCAGGTAGGCCAGGATCATTCCGGTGGCGTCGTTGCCCCAGAACAGTTGGCCGTCGATCACGGTGGTCGGCACGCCGAAAATATCCAGTGCGATCGCCGCGACGCTGTTTTCAGCGAGCTCCTGCTTCACCGCGGGATCAGCGATCGCCGCGGCGATGTCGGCAATGCCCAGCGCCTGCGCGACCGGCGCCAGGGCCTCGGCGCTGTCGCCGCTGCGGCCGTCTTCCCACAGGTGCCGGAAGATCGCATCGACGGCGGCGACCCGGTCGCTCGCCGCCAGGCACAAGCGCAGCGCCGGCAGCGGATTGAACGGATGCGCGGGCGGGAAGCTCAGCGCGATGCCGGCTTCCCGCGCCTGCCACAGCACCATTCGGTAGGTGTGCCGACGCTTGCCGGGCAGCTCGGCCGGGCCGAGCTGGCCCCAGTGATTGAGCAGGCCGGCGAGCAGCACCGGCTTGGGCTCCAGGCGCGCGGCCAGATCGGGGAAATCGCGACGCAGCCGCCGCCATTGCAGGTAGGCGAACGGCGAAATGAAATCGAAATACCAGTCGTAGCGGGCGGTCATGGTCGGCTCCGAAAGCTCGCGCCGTAGCGCAGCGGCGCGTTCGACGGATCAGCGGCCGTGAGTGCGTCGAACTTGGGCGCACCCGACTCGCCGGCGTCGGCCTTGCTGATGCGCACGCGCAAATCGAACCACGCCGCCTGTCCCGTCACCGGATCGGCATTGGCGTAGTCGCCGCGCGGGGTGATGTCGGAAATGAGGTGATTGAGCAGGAAGCCCGACTGCGATTCCGGCGCGTTGCGCGCCAGTTTCCAGGCGCCGCGGCGCTTGCCGATCGCGTTCCAGGTCCAGACCGTGTCGGGCTGGACGTTGCCGGCGCTTTTCGCCTGCACGGTGATCCGGCCCTGGTGGGAATCGACGTGCACCCAGTCGAAATCGGCGATGCCGTGGCGATGCGCGGTGTCCGGATGCAGGTAGAGATAGTTGCGGGCGGTAATCTGCCGCAGCCAGGCGTTCTGCGATCCCCAGGCGTGGTACATGAACGGCGGTCGCTGGCTGATCGCCGACAAGGGGTAACCATTCTTTCCTTCTCCCACCGGGAGAAGGTGGCCCGCAGGGCCGGATGAGGGTTCGTCTGCAGCCGTACCCTCACCCCTGCCCCTCTCCCGGCGGGAGAGGGGATCAAGCTGCGCACCCTCGAAGGGCTCGTACCAGATCGGCAGCGGATCGAAATAAGTCGCGACGCGTTCACGTTCGGCTTCGGGCGGCTGCACGGGCCCGTGGCCCTGCGCGGCCAGGCGGAATTTCTGCAGGGTTTCCGAATACAGCTGCAACACGACCGCGTCCGGCTTGGCGATGAAGCCGAGCCTGGTCGACCATTCCAGGTAATCGCGGTTGGCCATCTTGTAGTAGCGCGCCGATTCCGGAATGGCGACGTGCCAGAAACCGCCGTGCTCGATGTAGCGCTGCAGCTGCTGGGGATTGGGCGCGCCCTTGCCTTCGTGCTCGCCGTGTTCGCCGCGCCAGCCGGCGAGCAGGCCGACGCCCGGCGCGCGTTCGTGGCGGACGATGTAGTCGGCGTAGTCGCGGAATTTTGCCGTGCCGTCCTCGTTGGCCAGCGCCGGCAATTTCAGCCGCGCGCCGAGGTCGAGCAGGACCGACTGGAAGCCGCGCACGTCGCGGCCATCGGATTGATCCGCCGCGTGCAGGACCGGATGACGGATGGCATCGGAGGCGCCATCGGCGTCGGAGATCGGCCGATCCAGCAGCGAGATCGCGTCGAAGCGTTCGAGGTAGGTCGTGTCCGGCAGTACCAGGTCGGCGTAGGCGACCATCTCGCTCGAATAGGCGTCCGAATAGATGATCTTCGGAATTCGGTACGCGCCCTGTTCGTCCTTGTCGGTCAACCAGCGCATGGTCTCGGTGGTGTTCATCGCCGAGTTCCAGCTCATGTTGGCCATGAACAGGAACAGCACGTCGACCGGTTGCGGATCGCCGGCCCAGGCATTGCGGATC
>JANYBA010000125.1 GCA_025360985.1 Gammaproteobacteria bacterium
ATCGATGCCCGGGATCATGTTGAGCGCGTCGGTGGCGATGATCGTGCGCGGCCACAATGCATTGATCGCGACGCCCCGATCACCGAATTCGGCCGCAAGTCCCAGGGTCACGAAACTCATGCCCATCTTCGCCAGCGTGTAGCCGGCATGCGGTGCCCACCACTTCGGATCCAGGCTCGGCGGCGGTGCGAGCGTGAGGATATGCGGATTGGCCGATTTCAGCAGCTCCGGCAAACACGCCTGCGAACACAGGAACGTGCCGCGCGCATTGACCTGCTGCATCAGGTCGAAGCGCTTCATCGGCGTATCGAGCGTGCCGCGCAGCCAGATCGCGCTGGCGTTGTTGACCAGGATATCGATGCCGCCGAAACGCTCGACCGCCTGCGCGACCGCCGACTGCACCTGCTCTTCCTCGCGAATGTCGCACTGGATCGCCAGCGCCTGCCCGCCTTCGGCCTCGATGGCCGCGGCGGCCGTGTGGATGGTGCCCGGCAACTTGGGATTGGCCACGCCGGATTTCGCCGCGACCACGACATTGGCGCCGTCCTGGGCAGCGCGCAGGCCGATGGCCAGGCCGATGCCGCGCGAGGCGCCGGTGATGAACAGGGTCTTGCCCTTCAGTGTCGACATCGTGCGCTCCGTGGTTGTGTCAGGCCGCCTGGAAGCGCGGCAGGTGTTCGAGCAGGCGTTGCAAGCGCTGGTGGGCATCGTCCTCGACCAGCAGGGCCTGCCGCTCGACGCAGGTCAAGGGCAACCATTCGGCCAGGCGCCAACCCACCCAATCGGCGTCTTCCAGTTCGGGCTTGGAGCAATCGACGCCGGCGCGATCGAGCAAGCGCGCCAGCAACTGCGCCATCAGTTCGTGTTCGGGTCGAATGCGCGTGGTCGGCGATCCACCGCGCCATTCAACGTCGGCCATGATCAGGCCATTGTCGCGCA
This sequence comes from Gammaproteobacteria bacterium, assembly GCA_025360985.1. Taxonomy (GTDB): domain Bacteria; phylum Pseudomonadota; class Gammaproteobacteria; order Xanthomonadales; family Xanthomonadaceae; genus Arenimonas. The sequence continues at coordinate 940 of JANYBA010000125.1, forward strand.
CGCGCGTCTGCAGCACGTGGAAGCGCCGCGCACCTTGGACGGTGATGCCGAGCAGGCCGTCGTCGGTGCTGGCGAAATCGACGATCCGCGCCTCGCAACCGAGCGCGGCGGGCAACGCCGGTTCGCCCACTTCCTGGCCCTCGAGGATCAGGCAGACGCCGAAGCCAGAGTCGCTGCGCGTGCAATCGCGCACGAGGTCGAGGTAACGCGGTTCGAAGATCCGCAAGGGCAGGCGCGCGCCGGGCAGCAGCACGGTGTTGAGCGGAAACAGTGGCAGCGGACGGGCGCTCACGCTTGCAGTGTAGCTACGCACGGGACCGCTTGTGGGAGGGGCTTCAGCCCCGACGTCTTTGGCGGCGCTAAGTCGGGGCTGAAGCCCCTCCCACAAAAGCGCTCCTACCGGCCTGCCAGCGCCGCCAGCGTGCGCCGCGGCGCGCCTTCGAAGCCGCCGTTGGACATGAACACCAGGAAGTCGCCCGGCTGCAGCAGTTCGGTTAGTCGCGCGATGAGTGCGTCGACCGTCGGGAGTGCCTCGCCCTGCCCACGCAGCCCGGCGATCACCTTGCCGGCATCCCAGGCGAGCTCCGGCCGATGCAGGAAAACCACGACGTCGGCTTCGGCCAAGGACGGCGCGATCTGGGCGGCGTGGGCGCCCAGGCGCATCGAATTGCTGCGCGGCTCCATCGCTACCACGATCCGCGCCCTGCCGACGCGCGCGCGCAGGCCTTCGAGCGTGGTGCGAATCGCGGTCGGGTGATGGGCGAAATCGTCGTAGACGGTCACGTCGCGGGCGCTGCCGAGCAGCTCCATCCGGCGCTTGACGCTGACGAAATCCGTTAGCCGCGGGATCACGGCAGCGACATCCACGCCAACCGCGGCGGCGGCGGCCAAGGCCGCCAGACCGTTCATCACGCTGTGGCGGCCGGTCATGGCCCAACGCACGGTGCCGACATCGGCGCCACGGTGGCGGACCACGAATTCGGAGCCATCGTCGCGCAGCAGGTGCGCCGACCAATCGAATTCGCCACCGATTCCGAAGCGCTCGACCGGCGTCCAGCAACCCATCGCGAGGACTTCCGCCAGCGCCGCGTCTTCGCCATTGACGATCAGCCGCCCGTTGCCGGGGACGCTGCGCACGAAATGGTGGAACTGGCGCTGGATCGCCGCCAGGTCCGGAAAGATGTCGGCGTGGTCGTACTCGAGGTTATTGAGGATCGCGACCGTCGGCCGGTAGTGCACGAACTTCGAGCGCTTGTCGAAGAACGCCGTGTCGTACTCATCGGCCTCGACCACGAACTCCTTGCCCGTGCCCAGGCGCGCGGAGACGCCGAAGTTTTCCGGCACGCCGCCGACCAGGAAACCGGGATCGCGGCCGGCGACCTCGAGCAGGTAGGCGAGGATCGAAGTCGTCGTGGTCTTGCCGTGCGTGCCGGCCACCGCCAGCGTCGTGCGGCCGGGCAGCACGTTGTCGCGCAACCACTCGGCGCCCGAGGTATAGGGCAAGCGCGCGTTGAGCACGTGCTCGACCGCGGCGTTGCCGCGCGACAAGGCGTTGCCGATCACGGCGATGTCGGTGTCCGCGCTGATGTGGCCGGGCGCATAGCCCTGCGACAGCGTGATGCCGAGTTGCTCGAGCTGGGTCGACATGGGCGGGTAGACGCTCTGGTCCGAGCCATCGACGGCGTGGCCGAGTTCGCGTGCGAGCGCCGCGACGCCGCCCATGAAGGTGCCGGCGATGCCAAGGATGTGCAGTTTCATCAACCGACGTCGGCGTAGGGGCTGATCGCTTCGAGGATGCGGGTGAAGACGTCGTCGAGCGAACCGACGCCGTCCAGGTGCGCGAGCTTGCCCTGGGTGCGGTAGTGGTCGACGACCGGCGCGGTCTGTTCTTCGTAAACGCGCAGCCGATTGCGCACCGCTTCCGGGCTGTCGTCGGCGCGGCCCTCGGCCTGGGCGCGGCCGGCGAGGCGGGCGACCAGCAATTCCTGGTCGACCTCAAGTTGGATCGCCAGGTCCATCGACTGTCCGATCCGGTCGAGCAGCACGTCCAGCGCATTGGCCTGGCTGAGGTTGCGTGGATAGCCATCGAGGATAAAACCGTGGACGGTATCGCTGCGCTGGAAGCGTTCCTCGAGCATGCCGAGCACGATTTCGTCCGAGACGAGGTTACCGGCCGACATGATCGCCTTGGCCTGCAAGCCGAGCGGCGTGCCGGCCGCGACGGCCGCGCGAAGCAGTTCGCCGGTCGAAATATGCGGCACCTGCAAATGCTCGCGCAGGCGCGTGGCCTGGGTGCCTTTGCCTGATCCGGGCGCGCCGAGTAAGACCAATCGCATCTTGCGGAAAGCTTATAGTGGCGTGGCCGACCGGCCGCGCGGGACAACCACGCTACCGGGCCGCCCCCCGGCAAGTCAACAAAACCTCGCTAAAGGGTTGATTCGCATGAGCAAACCGACGCTGCTTTATGCCCAGTCCGGGGGCGTCACCGCCGTCATCAACGCCACCGCGAGCGGAGTGATCCAGGCCGCGCGCAAGCACAAGATGAAAGTGTTGGCCGCGCGCAACGGCATCCTCGGCGTCCTGCGCGAGGAATTGTTCGACACCTCGCGGATGACGCCGGACCAGGTCCGCGCCCTCGCGCACACGCCGGGCGGAGCCTTTGGCACCTGCCGGGTCAAGCTCAAATCGGTCGAGCAGGACCGCGCCCGCTATGAACGGCTGATCGAAGTCATGCGCGCCCACGACGTGCGCTGGTTCCTCTACAACGGCGGCAACGATTCGGCCGATACCGCGCTGAAGCTTTCGCAGTTGGCGCAGACGATGGACTACCCGCTCACCTGCATTGGCGTCCCCAAGACCGTGGACAACGACCTGGTGCTGACCGACTGCTGCCCGGGTTTCGGCTCGGCGGCGAAATACACGGCGGTGTCGCTGGCGGAAGCCGCGCTCGACGTCGCGGCGATGGCCGAAACATCGACCAAGGTCTTCGTCTACGAAACCATGGGCCGCCACGCCGGCTGGTTGGCGGCGGCGGCGGGCCTGGCCGGGAAATCCGCCGACGACGCCCCGCACCTGATCCTTTTCCCGGAAATCCCCTTCGATGAAGCGGCCTTCCTCGAGCGAGTGAAGGCGACGGTGGCCCGGGTCGGCTACTGCGTGGTCGCGGTGTCGGAAGGCGTTCGCCGGCCGGACGGAAAATTCCTCGCCGGATCCGAAGGCAGCATCGACGCTTTCGGCCATTCGCAATTGGGTGGCGTCGGCCCCCTGGTCGCCGGCCTGGTGAAGGATCAGCTCGGCCTCAAGGTGCACTGGGCCGTACCCGATTACCTGCAGCGCTCGGCGCGGCACCTGGCCTCGAAGACCGACCTTGCCCACGCCCTGGCGGTCGGCAAGGCGGCGGTCGATTACGCCCGCAAGGGCATGAACGGGACCATGCCGATCATCCAGCGCGTGTCTGATCGACCGTATCGCTGGAAAATCGCGCCGGCGGCGCTGGCCGACATCGCCAATCACGAAAAAACCATGCCGGCCGACTTCATTCGCGCCGACGGCTACGGCATCACCGCGCGTTGCCGCCGTTACCTGGCACCGCTCATTTCCGGCCAGGCCCCGGTACCCTATGGGCCGGATGGCCTGCCGCGCCACGCTGTCCCCAAGCTTCCCCTTGCCACCAAACAACTGCCCGGGATGACGCCATGAAAACCATGCTTCCGCTGTTCGCTGCCCTGCTGCTGCTGTCGATCCTGCCCCAGCACCTGGATGCGCAAGCCGGTACCGGCAACCTGTATCGGGTCACCACCAAGATGGAGATGGTCGGCATGCCGTTCGCGATGCCGGCGCGCACCAACGAGGTCTGCGGCCCGAAGCAAGGCGGCGGCCAGGCGATGGTCCCGCACCAGGACAACTGCCAGGTGCTCGACTTCCAGGTCAACGGCAACAAATCGAGTTTCCGCATGGTTTGCACCGGGCGCGAGTCGATGACCGGCACCGGCGAATTCGAGATGCTTGGTGCCGCCGGCTATCGCGGCAAGATCACCGCCGAGATGCAAGGCATGCAGATGGTCATGAACTTCGACGGCAAGCGCATCGGCGATTGCAACTACGCCACCGATTCGCCACAGGCCAAGGGCCAGGCCATGGTCGCCAAGTCCTGCGACCAGATGCTGGCGCAACCCGCCGACGCGCTGATCATGGCCGGCGCGAATTTCAAGGAAGGCACGATGTGCCACGCCAAGATGTCGGTGTATTGCGGCAAGGTCCTGCCCCTGGCCAATGACCTCAAGGCGATCCGCAACCTCGATGCCGCCGACGCGTCCATGCGCCAGTCGGGCGCCACCGACAACGCCCCCTGGGAAACGATGAAAGCCTGCGGGCTGGGCGGTCGCTCCGCCGTCATGGCCAAGGCCTGCCCGAAAGCCCTGGCCAGCGGCGACATGGATTTCATCACCAGTTTCTGCCCAGCCCAGGTCGACGCCGCTTGCGCCAAGGCCGATCCCAAGAGCTCCGCCGACTTCCTCGTCGACCATTGCCCGGCGCGCGCGCAGACCATCGCCGCTCAGCAATGCGCCGGCCGCGACTTCACCGCGATGATGGGTTCGCCCTACGCCGGCTTCTGCGGAAAAATGGCCGGGCAACGCTTGAATCGCAAGCCGAAGCCGAGCAACTGATCGTCGCGACCCGGCCTTCAGGATGAGGCGGGTCGGCACTTTCCTGCTCGCGCTGCTGCTGGCAGGATCCGCGCCCGCCGCGCCTGTTGGCGCGCCGACGGATGCCTATCCCGACATCGCCCGCGCCTATTGGGTCGAGGTCGACGGCCAGCCGGTCTGGTCCGGTCGCCCGGATGCGCGCCTGCCGATGGCGAGTCTGACGAAATTGATGACCGCCTTGCTGGTCGCCGAGTCCGCCGACTTCGATGCAGTCGTGACCATCGGTCGGTCCGCCGCCAACGAGACCGGCACGCGCATCGGGCTCACAGCGGGCGAACGGGTTCGCGCCCGCGACTTGTTCACCGCGATGCTGGTGCGCTCGGCCAACGACGCCTGTCGCGCCCTGGCCGATTGGCAGGCAGGCGACCAGGTCGCCTTCGTGGCCCGGATGAACGCCCGCGCCGCGGCCATGGGAATGCGCAACACCCACTACACCGATGCCTGCGGCCACGACGACGCGCAGCAATACAGCAGCGTCCGCGACCTGGCCACCCTCGCGCACGCCGCGATCCGCCAGCCGGCGATCCTCGCTGCCGCCGCGCGGCGCGAGTTCCGGTTCAAGAGCCTCGACGGACGAAGCCATGGCGCGCGCAGCACCAACGCCCTGCTCGGCATCGTCGCGGGCGCGCAAGGCCTGAAGACCGGCTACACACCCGGTGCGGGTCGCTGCCTGGTGGCGCTTGCCGAACGCGATGGCGTGCAGGTGCTGGCCGTGCTCCTGCACGCGCCGGATCGCTGGTGGGACAGCGCCGGCTTGCTGGAACTGGCCTTCAAGCGGGCGCGACCGGCGACGCCATGAACGCGACGACGCGATGGCCGTGGCTGCGTTCCGATCGCGCCGTCGCCTTCCTGCTCGTGGCCGCGGTCGTGCTGGTTTACGGCAACAGCCTGGCCGCGCCGTTCCAGTTCGACGACTGGTGGTTGATCGTCGGCAATCCGAACGTCGACGGCCTCGCCGGATGGTGGCGCGGCATGCCCGGCATACGGCCCCTGCTCAAGCTCAGCTACGCCATCAACGCGACGCTGTCGCACGAGCCCGCGGGCTACCGCGCCTTCGATATCGCCGTGCACGCCGGCAATGCCGTGTTGGTGTGGCTGCTGGCGCGACGCTGGTTGGCGGCGTTGGCACCGGACCTCCAGCTTCCGCGCCGCGCCGCGTTAGCCGTCGCGCTGCTGTTCGCCCTGCATCCGGCGGCGACCGAAGCAGTCACTTACCTCAGCGGTCGCTCGATGTCGCTGATGGCGCTGTGCGTGCTCGCGTCCTTGTGGCTGCACGAAGACGGCGCGCCGACGTGGCGGCGCGCGCTGTCGCGGCTGATGTTCGCGCTGGCGCTGGCGGTGCGCGAAACCGCGGCGGTCCTGCCACTGGTGCTGTTCTGGTTCGCGCTTTGTTCGGGAATGTCGTGGCGGCTGGCGCTGAAGTCCGCGTCCGGGCATTTCGCGGTGCTGGCCGCAGCGATCGTCGCGGCCGCGATGATCCCGGGCTATCGAAGTTTCTTCGGCTGGAGCCTGGGCACGCGCGGCATCTTCGAACAGTGGTTGGGGCAGATGCAGGCGCATGCGTATCTTGTCGCGCATCCCTTGCTTGGAATCGACAGCAATATCGATCCGCAGATCACGGTCCCAATCGGGATCGATGCGACGACAATCCTGGTGTCGTTGGCCCTGGCCGGAACCGTGGTTCTCGCGCTGATGTCGCGAAGGCGCTGGCCATGGCTCGCTTTCGGCCTCGGCTGGTATCTGCTGCAGTTGCTGCCGAGCAATTCCTTCCTGCCGCGATTCGATCTCGCCAACGATCGCCACCTGTACCTGGCGATGATCGGCCCGGCCCTGATACTCGGCGTTGGCTTGTCGAGACTTCGGCCGCCCTTGCTGTTCGAGCTCACGCTGCTCGGCCTCACATTGACGCTCGCGCTGGCGACCGTGCGGCGCAACCACGACTACCGCAGCGAACTGGCCTTGTGGGACGCGACGGTGCGTTCTTCCCCGGGCAAGGCCCGGCCCTGGGCGAATCTCGGTTACGCGCGCCAACTGGCCGGCGATCCGGCCGGTGCGGCCGCGGCCTATCGATGCTCACTGCGCCTGGACCCGCACCAGCAGAAAGCCGCGATCAACCTGATGCTGCTGTCGACGCCCTGGCGGGACGCACCGGAACGGCCGGACGACTGTCGTCGGCCGACTGGCGATGGCTGAAGCCGGCCATTCCCGGCGACTTGTCATCGTCGGCCAAGCCTCTGGCATACTTTCAGCCATGAAAACGCTGCTTGCCCTGGTTGCCGGATTGCTCCTGGCCTTGCCGATGCGCACGGACGCCCAGTCCGGCGCGACGAGGTACGGCACTGTCACGGTCTTCCGTTCCCGCGACGACAGCGGCAGCGGCTATTCCCTGACCTTCCAGAACCAGACCCTGGCCAAGCTGAAATCCGGGACCTTCGTCGTGCTGCAGTTGCCGGAGGGCCGGCAATACCTGCTCGCCGATCCGGCCGCCAAGCAGCTCTACCAGGTCGACGTCAAGGCCGGCGGCGAGCACTACGCCGAGATCGTCACCGAGGGCAACGTGTTGCGTCGTATTCCGACCATGGTGGCCTCGACCGCCCAGGAGTTCGAGGCCCAGCGCCCGTCCCTCAAGGAAATCCAGCCGCGCCCCTGACGACCGGGCGGAGGCAGGCGTTTCCCATCCCGCCCAGACCCTGTTCGCTGGCTTCGCGGGCCGCCGTTTGCGATAATGTGGGGCTGCAGCGGCCGAGGGCCGCTTCTTTTTGATTTTACTGGGGAAATTGGCATGTTCGAACAATACGGTCTACAGCTGGCGCTGGCCTGTGCGGCTCTCGCCATCGTCTACGGAATCCTGGCGGCGCGTTGGATCATCGCCCAGCCGGCCGGCAACGAAAAGATGCAGCAGATCGCCGCCGCGATCCAGGAAGGCGCCGGCGCCTACCTGCGTCGCCAATACCAGGCCATCGCCATCGTCGGCGTGATCCTGTTCCTGATCATCGGCATGGTGCTCCATAGCTGGGCGACCGCGATCGGCTTCGCCATCGGCGCGACCCTTTCGGGCCTGGCCGGCTTCATCGGCATGTTCGTCTCGGTGCGCGCCAACGTGCGCACGGCGCAGGCGGCGACCCAGGGCCTGAACGCGGCGCTCAATGTCAGCTTCAAGGGCGGCGCCATCACCGGCATGTTGGTGGTCGGCCTCGGCCTGCTCGGCGTCGCCGGTTACTTCATGTTCTCCATGCACGGCGCGGCCCCCAGCGAAGACACCCTCAAGGGCGCGCTCGGCCCGATGATCGGCCTGGCCTTCGGTGGTTCGCTGATCTCGATCTTCGCCCGCCTCGGCGGCGGCATCTTCACCAAGGGCACCGACGTCGGCGCCGACCTGGTCGGCAAGGTCGAAGCCGGCATTCCCGAGGACGACCCGCGCAACCCGGCGGTGATCGCCGACAACGTCGGCGACAACGTCGGCGACTGCGCCGGCATGGCCGCCGACCTGTTCGAAACCTATGCGGTGACCATCATCGCGGCGATGCTGATCGCCGGGATTGCTTATGGCACCTACGGCTGGGCCGGCGCGATCTATCCGCTGGTGCTTGGCGCGGTGTCGATCATCGCCTCGATCATCGGCACTTTCTTCGTCAAGGTCCGCGATGGCGGCAAGATCATGAACGCGCTCTATCGCGGCCTGACCGTCGCCGGCGTGCTGGCGGCGATCTCGTTCTACTTCGTCACCAAGTCGATGTTCCCGGTCGTCGCCGGCGCCCCGGACATCGGCATGCCGCTGTTCGAATGCGCCCTCGTCGGCCTGGCGCTGACCGCGGCCATGGTGGTGATCACCGAGTACTACACCGCCACCGAATACGGCCCGGTACAGCAAGTCGCCAAGGCCTCGGAAACCGGCCACGGCACCAATGTCATTGCCGGCCTGGCCGTTTCGATGAAGTCGACCGCCCTGCCGGTGCTTTCGGTCGCTGCGGCGATCTGGGCCTGCTACAACATCGCCGGCCTGTACGGCGTGGCGATCGCCGCCACTTCGATGTTGTCGATGGCAGGCGTGATCGTCGCTCTCGACGCCTACGGCCCGATCACCGACAACGCCGGCGGCATCGCCGAGATGAGCCACCTCGGCCCGGAGATCCGCAAGATCACCGACGCCCTGGACGCGGTCGGCAACACCACCAAGGCGGTGACCAAGGGTTACGCGATCGGTTCGGCCGGCCTGGCCGCGCTGGTGTTGTTCGCCGACTACGCGCACAAGCTGACCGAAGCCGGCATCGTCGCCAACTTCTCGATCAATGAGCCAAATGTGGTGATCGGCCTGCTGATCGGCGGCATGATCCCTTACCTGTTCGGCGCCTTCGCCATGCAGGCGGTGGGTCGCGCGGCGAGCGCGGTGGTGGAGGAAGTGCGCCGCCAGTTCCGCGAGATCCCCGGCATCATGGAGGGCACCGGCAAGCCGCAGTACGACAAGGCAGTGGACCTGCTGACCAAGTCGGCGATCCGCGAAATGATCGTGCCGTCGATGCTGCCGCTGGTCATCCCGGTGATCGTCGGCAAGTTGCTCGGCGCCGCGGCGCTGGGCGGC
>JANYBA010000147.1 GCA_025360985.1 Gammaproteobacteria bacterium
GGAACCAGTTCGGCAACGGCGATGGCAAGACGGCGATGACCGTCGCTGGCGTCGCGGCCGGTGCCTACACCGGCAAGAAGATCGCCGAGAATTCGGAAAAGATGAAATACCGCATTACGGTCCGCATGGAAGACGGCGATATCGAAACCGTCGTGCAATCCAAGCTCCACAACATCCATGTTGGCGATTCCGTCCGGGTCCACGACGGCAAGGCCGAACACAACTGATGTCCGGCTGCCGCCCGCATTCACATGTCAGTGTGATGCGGGCTTGACGATCGGCAGCTTCGCGGCCAGCCGCGTCGCTGCCGCGATCTTCTCGATCGGCGTCATCTGCAAGGCGACGTCGGCCATGTCGAGGCCCAGGCCGGAGTTGCCCTTGCTGCTGCGGACCATCTTGCCGAGGTCCATGTCCACGTAACCGAGCGGATGGCCATCGGCGGTGAAGGCCACGCCGGGCACGCCGTCCACGAGCAGGAGCTGCCGCGGCGTCTGCGTCTGGCCAAGGATCAGGCCCGGGCGGAATACCGTCACCCCGCCCCAGTCGTCCGAGGTACGCATCAGGGTGAAGAACACCATGCCCGGCTCGGCGCGCAAGCCATCGTCGAGGTTGACGAAGGTGAATCCTGCTGCCGGGGGATTGCGCACGCGCAACCAGGCGATGCCAAGCTGGCTGTCGCGCGTCACCAGATCGGCCGGCAGCCATTCGTCGCCGCCGGCGAGGCGGACGCGAAACTCGCTGGACTTCGCCACCGGCGCGGTCGCGCCCGGCCCCGGGCCGGTCGGCATCAGCGTGCCGAGATCCAGGCTGACGGCGCGATCGGGCACCAGCAACAAGCCGTCCTTGCTCACCAGCAAGGCTTGCGTCGTGTCTTCTATCCGTTCTTCCTTGCCGGACGCGGCCAGCGACATCACGAACTTCACCGCGACCACGGCCGCGCCATGTTCGGCGGAGAGCGTCTGCGAGACGGCGCGATAGTCCTCGACCTCCAGCGCGTTGCCGCCGATCGGAAGCACGGCCAACACGCCGGCGAGCACCGCGGCAAAACGAACACCTGCGGGGCGATTCATGGCGATTCCTTGCTGTCGGCCAGCAGCCAGTAACGTTCAAGGTACAGGATTCGGGTCTGGCTGCCACGAATGACCTGCAGGGGAATGGGGCGCGCGGACGGCGTCGCGAGCACGGCGGCAAGGGCAGCCGTCAGCTCCTTGGGCGTCGTCACTGGTCGACCGGCGAACGAGGTCACCACGTCGCCTCGGCGAAGGTGCGCCAATCCGGCGGCGCCACCGGTTTCCACCCCTTCGATGAAGACGCCCTGGGCGTCCTCCGGCAGGTGGGCGGCGACCCGGTCGTAGAACCCCAACTCGCGAAGCTGGGCGCGCAGACGCGTGTCGGCCAGGGTCCCGAGCCCTCCAGCGTCGACCGGCGCTGCCGACAGGCGGACCTTGAGCTTGATTGGCTGTCCCGCGCGAATGGCGTCGAAGCTGGCATGGGAGTCGGCGGGAATGTCGCGGACGCGCTGGTCGAAACCGGCGGAAGTCACGTCGTTGGCCGGCTTGAGCGGCTCGCCGTCCAGGGCCACCAGCAAGTCGCCGATCCTGGCGCCGGCGGCCGCGAGCGGGCTGCCCGGATAAAGGCGCGAAATCCGGAAGCCCGGCCCGGGCAGGCCGGCGTCGTGCGCGAGTGACGCCGTGAACGGCTGCACGGCGACGCCGGACCAGGACTTCGGCAGCTCGGGCAGGGGGCTGCGTGCTTCGTCGGCGTATTCGGGGTGTAGCACGGTGAGCCTTTGTTCGCCGCCGGTCTCGACCGCGAGCACGACCGCTTCCGGCTGCTTGGCCAACGCAGGCGCGATGTCGATCGGACGCGCGATCGGCGTTCCTGATATCTGCGTGATGATGTCGCCGGGCGAGATTTCCGGGCGCGCCTTCGCGGCCGGTCCGCCGGGGCGCACCCCGGTCACCAGCACGCCCGACCCGGCCGCGAGATTGCGGCGGCGCGCGATGTCGGGGCTCACCCGCATCCCCGACAAACCGAATGCGGCCACTTCCCGCTCCTTGCCCGGATCGTATGGCAGGGCCTTGGCGATCAGCTCGATGGCCAAGGTCTTGCCGTCGCGGTCCACGCTCAACTTGACCTTGGAGCCGACCGGCAATTCCGCGATCCGCTCCTGCAGCCCGGGCACGTCCACCGGCAACGGCGCGTCGACGACGTCGCCATTGATGGCAAGGATCCGGTCGCCGACCAGCAAGCCGGCTTTCTCCGGCGCCGTGCCGCGCTCGATCGCGCTCACCAGCACGCCCTTGTCGAATCCCGTGCCCTTGAGCGAACGCAGGCGGAAACCAAGCGAAACGCGCGTGACCTTGCCATCGCGGATCAGTTCGCGCACCACCGCGGCCGCGTCTGGCGCCGGAATGGCGAAGGCAAGGTCGCCGCCGACGATCATGCCGCGGGTATTCACGCCGACGATGCGGCCATTGAGGTCGACCAGGGGCCCACCGGAGTTGCCGGGGGCGATGGCGGCATCGTGCTGGATCCAGGCGTAGAAACGCCCGGTCGGCTCGTCGTCGCCGAGGCTGTCCTCGTAATCGGATTCGTCGTCGAACAGCGACACCAGCAGGCGGCGCGGGTTGTTCACGATGCCGGCGCTCATCGAATTCGACAGCCCCCAGGGCGCGCCCATCGCCAGCACGGTATCGCCGGCCTGCAGGTCGAGCTTGTCGGCGAATTCCGCGTACGCGAACACTTCCGGCTTCGGCGGCAGCACCTGCAGCACGGCGAGGTCGGTGAGCGTATCGGTGCCGACCAGTTTCGCGGGCAATTCCCGGCCATCGCCGAAGATCACCCGGAACGAACGGCCGTCCTCGGTGACGTGGGCGTTGGTGGCGATGTGGCCTTGCGCGCTCACCACCGTGCCGCTGCCGCTGCTCAGGCTCAGCGCCGGTTCGCCTTGCTGGAAGCCCTCGCCCACCACTAGGATGCTGACCACGACCGGCAGGACCTTGTCGCGCGCCGCGGCGATGCGCGAGGTGTTGGCCGCATCCGGTGGCGCCGAGGCAGCCGGCGCCAGCGCCGGCAGCAGCAAGGCCAGGACGAGGGCAATGCGCCGCGCGATCACAGCGGCGCCGCCGGTGCCGGATGGCGCTCCGGCTCGCCGGGTTCGTCGTCGCCGACGATCATGTCGACGCTTTCCACGGCAATGAGCTTTTCTTCGTCGGAAACGCGCATCAGGGTGACGCCCTGGGTGTTGCGACCAACCTGCGAGACTTCGGAGGCGCGGGTGCGCACCAACGTTCCCTGGTCGGAAATCAGCAGGATCTCGTTGCGCTCGGTCAGCTGGATCGCGCCGACCAGGTTGCCATTGCGCGCGCTGGTCTGCATTGCGATCACGCCCATGGTGCCGCGGCCCTTGCGCGGGAACTGCTCGACCTCGGTGCGCTTGCCGAAACCGTTCTCGCTGGCGGTGAGGATGTCGCCCTCGCCATCGACGACGATCAGGCTGACCACCTGCGCGCTGGCGGTCAACCGCATGCCGCGCACACCGGTGGCGGTGCGGCCCATCGGCCGCACTTCGGTTTCGTCGAAGCGGACCGCCTTGCCGTTGGATGCGAACAGCATGATGTCGCGGGCGCCGTGGGTCAGCTGCACGTCGACCAGGCCGTCGCCGTCGTCGAGGTTGATCGCCCAGATGCCGGAAGTGCGCGGCCGCGAGTAGTCGGACAACGGCGTTTTCTTGACCGTGCCGTCGCGGGTGGCGAAGAACACGAAGTGGTCATCGCTGAATTCGCGCACCGGCAGGACCGCTTGCACTTTTTCGCCCTCGGACAGGGGAATCCAGTTGATGATCGGGCGGCCGCGCGAATTCGGGCCGGCATCGGGCAGTTGGTAGACCTTGAGCCAGAACACGCGGCCGGCGCTGGTGAATGTCAGCAGCGTGTCGTGCGTGTTGACCACCCACAGGCGATCGATGAAATCTTCTTCCTTGACCGCGGTGGCCGAACGGCCCTTGCCGCCACGCTTTTGCGCGCGATAGGCGGTGACGGGCTGGCGCTTGGCGTAGCCGGAATGCGAGAGCGTCACCACCACGTCCTCGGCCGCGATCAGGTCGAGCACGTCGAGGTCTTCTTCGCTCGGGCTGATCCGCATCCTCGAGAATCCGGACGTCTTG
>JANYBA010000174.1 GCA_025360985.1 Gammaproteobacteria bacterium
GCCTGGACAGAGGACGCGGACGGCAACTTCGACGAGATCATGGGCCTGCGCCATCGCAGCCTGGACGTCGAGGGCGTGCAATTCCATCCCGAGTCGATCCTCACCGAACACGGCCACGCCATGCCGCGCATCACCTGGCGCATCAGGTCGACCATCTCGTCAAAGAAGATCTCGCGATGAACGATGACGCGGGCCAGCGCTTCCTGCGGGGTGATGGCCATCTCAGGCCGCCTTCGCCGGCACGGCCGCCTGGCCGAGGAAATTGCCCGGCCTGCAGGCCATCCCCGAAGAACTGGACTTGCTCTTGCTGTCCGGACTGATGCACCGCAGCCCAAGCGACTTGATCGAACGCGTGATCGGCCTGGAACCGGAGATCGCCCTGGCGCGTGAAATGCACCTGCGCGGCGTGAAGATCGCCGGCCATTGCAGCGGGGCATTCCTGCTGGCCGAATCCGGCCTGCTCGACGGTCACCGCGCCACCTGCAGCTGGTGGTTGGCGGCTGCATTCCGGCAGCGCTACCCAAACGTGCTGCTGGAGGCCGACGCGATGGTCGTCGAAGACCACGGCATGTACACCTCGGGCGGCGCCAGCGCGATCCAGTCGCTGATGCTGCGCCTGATCGGCGAGACCGGCGGCGAGGAGCTGGCGCAACAGACCGCGCGCCTGCTGCTGATCGACAGCGAACGCCAGAGCCAGGCGCCCTACGTCAGCCAGGCGCTGATGGAGCGGCCGCGCAATTCCATGACCGAAAAGGCCGAGCACTTCCTGCAATCGCGGCTGCACCACGAGATCAGCGTCGGCGAACTGGCCGAGTACTGCGGCACCAGCGAACGCAGCCTGTTGCGGCATTTCCGCACCTACCACGGCCACTCGCCGGTCGAGCACATCCAGCAGCTGCGGGTCGAGCGCGCCAAGGCCCTGCTCGAAACGACGCACCTGTCCTTCGACGAGATCGTCGAACGTTGCGGCTACAGCGACAGCGCGAGTTTTCGCAAGTTGTTCAAGCGCGCCACCGCCATCACGCCCGGCGACTATCGCGAGCGCTACCGCCTGCGCCCCCACTGAACGGACCAGGCTGGCGTCAGCCGATGGTTCAGGCCTGGTTTTCCGTGGCGGGAGCACGCTGGAATTCCCGTCACAGGAGCCATGGCATGAACACCGCAAGCAAAACACTTTGCCTGTTGATTGCACTCGCCGTGGCCGGATTCGCCCAGGCGGAAACAAAGGCGAACGGCGGCACTGCCGAAATCCAGGCGCCGACCGGACCGGTAACCGTGACCTGGGGCCAGGCTGCGACCGTCCCGAACATCGCCGAATACCAGGTGCAGGTCGCCGACCTCGACCGCAATGGCGACGGCAAGATCAGCCGCCGCGAAGCCGCCCCGAACGGCGCGCTCAGCTCCGAGTTCAAGCTGGTCGACCGCAACCACGACGGCTTCATCAGCGCCGCTGAATTGGCCAACTGGAAGTAAGGCGGCGCTGCCGGCGCCGCCGGAATCGCCGACAATGGGGCGCGGGGCTGGAGCCCGCTGCCCATGCGCAAGATCGTGCACATCGACATGGATGCGTTCTACGCCTCGGTCGAGCAGCGCGATGAGCCGTCGCTGCGCGGCAAGCCGGTGGTGGTGGCCTGGCGCGGCGCGCGCTCGGTCGTGTGCGCGGCCAGCTACGAGGCGCGCAAGTTCGGCATCCGTTCGGCCATGCCGGCCGTGCGCGCCGAGCGCCTGTGCCCGCAGGCGGTGTTCGTGGCGCCGGATTTTGCCCGCTACAAACAGGCATCGAAACAGGTGCGCGAGATCTTCGCGCAACACACCGACCTGATCGAACCATTGTCACTGGACGAGGCCTACCTCGACGTTACCGAGAACAAGCTCGGCCTGGCCAGCGCGACCGCGGTTGCCGAAGCGATCCGCGCCGACATCCGCGCCACGACCCGCCTGACCGCGTCCGCGGGCATCGCCCCGAACAAATTCCTGGCCAAGATCGCCTCGGACTGGAACAAGCCGGACGGCCTGTTCGTGATCCGGCCGGAAGCGGCGCTGGCGTTCCTGACGCCATTGGCGGTCGGGCGCCTGCCGGGTGTGGGCAAGGTGATGGAAGCGAAACTGGCGCAGCTGGGCATCGCCACGGTCGGGCAAGTGCGCGATCGCGACGTCGCCGAACTGGAACGAAAGTTCGGCCGCTGGGGCCGGCGCCTGCACGAACTGTCGCTGGGCATCGACGAGCACCCGGTGGTGTCGGAGCGACCGACGCTGCAGGTGTCGTCCGAAGACACCTTCGAAC
>JANYBA010000176.1 GCA_025360985.1 Gammaproteobacteria bacterium
AAAGACGGAGGCGATGTCCAGCGAAGATGCCGTTGCTGCGACCGGCAAGTTGCTGGCGGCGTCGGTCCGGGAAGAACTGGTCAGCGACGTCCCGATCGGCGTCTTCCTGAGTGGCGGCATCGACTCGTCGCTGGTGGCGGCGGTTGCCGCGCAGGCGCGGCCCGGCGTCGAGAGTTTCTTCGTCGACTTCCCCGACTGGGCGGGCTCGGAGCGCGCGGATGCCACGGCCGCGGCCACGCATGTTGGCAGCCATCATCACATCAGCAATATCGACCCGGCTTCATTCAGCTTGAACGATCCCGCGCAGGCCGAGGAGTTTTTCCACGCTTTCGACGAACCGATCGCCGACCTGTCGATCCTGCCGACCTGGCATCTGGCGCGGGTCGTTCGCGAACGGGTCACGGTCGCCTTGTCCGGCGACGGCGGCGACGAACTCTTCGCTGGTTATTCGTGGTACCGCCAGGTGAAGGCGACTCCGCGGCGACGGTTGGCGTGGTTCGGCGAGCGTATCCGCCGCCGCTTCGGCCTGGGCAGGGAATGGCCGGAAGGCTGCGCCAATCAGCGCGAGTACTACCACTTGCTGCATTTCCCATCTTTCACCAGCAGCGAGTTGGCGCTGTTGTTTCCCCAGTGGGCCGAGCAGATCGGCGTATTGAAGGCCGGCATCCACATCGACCCGGTGAGCGAGTCCAGGGGCGACGTAGCCAAGCGTTGGCAGTACCTCGACATCCAGTCGTTCCTGGTGGACAGCAACCTGGCGCGCGTGGATCGAGCGTCCATGGCGCATGGGCTCGAAGTGCGGGTTCCGCTCCTCGACCACCGCCTTGCCGAGCTTGCCCTGTCGCTGCCGGCCGAGCTGGACCAGTGGGAAAGCGGCGGCAAGGGCGTGCTCCGCCGCCTTTCCGCCAAATACTTGCCGGCGTATTTGCAGAGCAAGCCAAAACAGGGATTCTCGTTCCCGCTCGACCGGGTGGTCGGCGAAGGCACGATGCGATCGGCCCTGCTGGACGGCGAGATGGTACGACTCGGCTTGCTGGATCGGGCCGGAATGCACGCCTGGTTGGCGCAGGGCGAGCAGGAACTCAAGCTGTGGGTACTGTTCGTCCTGGAACACTGGGCGCGGCAATGGCTCTTCAAGGACGCCGCGCCACGATGAATCCACTGCGACGCCTGCATGACCTCGCGGGTGTCCTGGTGCGGGACGTCGGTCGCTATCGGCGGGCATTGGCGCGTTCCGGACCCGGATTCCGGAGCGATCCACGCGGCTGGATCTCCCTTTCGAATCGCATCGAACGCCTGGTCTCTGACGAGGGCCTGCCGGGGGTCCGTTGCGACTGGACCTGGGGTAGCGCCTTGCACGCACCTGGCGTGCTGCCCGGCCTGTCGCGGCAACTGATGCGGGCAGCACTGGCCGAATGGCCGATCGAGTTCGCCAACAGGCCCGGCCTCGTGGCCGAGACTCCGAAAGTCTCCTTCATCTTTGCCCATTCGGGCCGGGATCGACTGACGCAACTGGTCCTTACGATCCGCTCGATCTACGCCCAGCGCGAGGTGCCCTGCGAGGTCGTGGTGGTCGATCAGTCGCCGATGCCGCTGCTGGCGGCCCTGCCGGTGCCGCTGACGTATCGCCACCTGACGAAGGAAGCGGGCGCCCCGGAATGGCAGAAGACGCTTGCATTCAACGTCGGCGCGCGCTTGGCGAAAGGCTCCATCCTGGTCTTCCACGACGGCGACGTTTGCGTACCGACCGCGTATGCGCGGGAACTGGTCGAAAGCATCGATGGCCGCGGTTTCGCCGCGGCATCGCTCCAGCGCTTCCTGTTCTACCTCGATCCGTCGGACACGCGACGTTGCGAGGATTCGGATGGCTTCGACGCCGGCATCACGCCGGGCTCGGTGGCGCAGAACTGGAAGGGCGGCACGATCGCGATTACCCGCGACGGATTCCAGGCCATTGGCGGATTCGACGAACGTTTCACCGGCTGGACCGGCGAGGATGTCGAGTTCTTCGATCGCTGCCTTGCGCTGCGCCATTGCCGCAACGGCTACCTGCCGTTCGTGCACCTGTGGCATCCGCCCCAGCCGTCCAAGTCCGGGCTGCAGCGGGAACGCAACCTCGCCTTTTTCCAGAATGTCATGACCGAGCCGCGGGCAGAACGGATACAACGGCTGAGGCAGGGGCAGTGAAGCTGCGATTCGGAATCGTCGGCTGTGGCGCCATTTCCGAGGAGATGCATATTCCGACGCTGCTGGCCTGCCCGGAAGTCGAATTGGTCGCCTTGGTCGACGCGGACCGGCAACACGCCGAGCGCATGGCCGCGACGCATGGCATCGGCCTGGCCTTGCAAGACCTCGCCGAAGCCGGCGGCAAGCTCGAT
>JANYBA010000223.1 GCA_025360985.1 Gammaproteobacteria bacterium
CCGAAGTGGACCGGGCACATGTACAACGAGAAGCTCGGCCAGTGGCATTTCTGGCTGAGCACGATTTTCGTCAACGTGCTGTTCTTCCCGCAGCACTTCCTCGGCCTGGCCGGCATGCAGCGGCGCGTGCCCGACTACAACCCGGCCTTCGCCGACTGGAACATGGTTTCGTCGATCGGCGGCTTCGGCTTCGGCCTGTCGCAGTTGCTGTTCGCCTACATGGTCTGGGCGACGATCCGTGGCGGCGCCACGGCGCCGAACCGGGCTTGGGAAGGCGCGCGTGGCCTGGAGTGGACCTTGCCGAGCCCGCCGCCGCACCACACCTTCACCACGC
This sequence comes from Gammaproteobacteria bacterium, assembly GCA_025360985.1. Taxonomy (GTDB): domain Bacteria; phylum Pseudomonadota; class Gammaproteobacteria; order Xanthomonadales; family Xanthomonadaceae; genus Arenimonas. The sequence goes on from JANYBA010000223.1 coordinate 335, forward strand.
CGCCGGTCATCAAGGAAGGCGACCTGGCGCATGGCGACATCAGCCATTGACCGGACATGACAGCGAACGATCCCCGGCCTGAATCTGCCGCCACCATCAAGCGTATCGTGCTGGTGGCGCTGGGCGCGTTCGTGTTCGCCTTTTCGATGGTGCCGCTGTACAACGTCGCCTGCGAGAAGGTGTTCGGAATCAAGTTGGAAAAAGGCGCCAGCACCGCCACGCCGGTCGCCGGCAGCGCCGCGGATGCCGGTCGCAGCGTGCACGTGCAATTCGACGGCACCGTCAATTCCAAGCTGCAGTGGTCGTTCCGGCCGCTGCAGTTGGCGCTCGACGTGCATCCGGGCCGGCAATACGAAGCCCTGTACTTCGCGCGCAACGACGCCAACGAGGCGATCGTCGGCAATGCCGCGCCCTCGATCGCGCCCAACCAGGCTTCCGCCTATTTCAACAAGACCGAGTGCTTCTGCTTCACCCAGCAGGTGCTGAAGGCCGGCGAAGAGCGGATCATGCCGGTGCGCTTCATCGTCAGTCCGTCCCTGCCCGCCGACTTCTCCAGCCTCACCCTGTCCTATACTTTCTACCGCAACGACAGCGCCACCGCCGCCTTGAAGGCGCCCGGCGCGGCCGTGGCGTCGGTCAACGCGGCGCCCTGACGGGCAACACCACACAGGAACACCGGGAACCCCCATGGAACCAAGCCACGACGCCAGCGCTTATTACGTCCCGCACAACAGCCGTTGGCCGTTCCTCGGCTCAATCGCGCTGTTCACCCTGATGATCGGCGTCGCCAATTGGTTCAACGGCAACCCCTGGGGCGAGAACGTCTTCTTCGTCGGGCTTGCCGGCATCCTGCTGGTACTCGGCAATTGGTTCGGCGACGTCATCGGCGAGTCCCTGCAAGGCAATTACAACCACCAGGTCGACACCTCGTTCCGCATGGGGATGATGTGGTTCATCTTCTCCGAGGTGATGTTCTTCGCCGCCTTCTTCGGCGCCCTGTTCTACGCCCGCAATTTCGCCCTGCCGTGGCTGTCCGGCGAAGGCGACGGCGCCCTGACCAACGAATACATCTGGAACGGCTTCACCGCCGGCTGGCCGAGCAATGGCCCGGCCGAAATCGGCGGCCATTTCCAGACCATCCCGGCCTGGGGCCTGCCGCTGGTCAACACCCTGCTGCTGCTCAGCTCGGGCGTGACCATCACCATCGCCCACCACGCGCTGCGCGGCGCCCGTCGCGGTGCGCTGCTGTTCTGGCTCGGCGCGACCATCGTGCTCGGCGCCAGCTTCCTGTATTTCCAGGCAACCGAATACCACCACGCCTATACCGAATTGAACCTGACCCTGGGTTCGGGCATCTACGGCTCGACCTTCTTCATGCTCACCGGTTTCCACGGCATGCACGTGACCCTGGGCGCGATCATGCTCACGGTGATCTGGCTGCGTTGCCTGAAAGGCCATTTCAGCAAGGACCACCATTTCGCCTTCGAGGCGGTGGCCTGGTACTGGCACTTCGTCGACGTCGTCTGGCTCGGGCTGTTCCTGTTCGTCTACGTGCTTTGAGCCAACGCGGGGCTTACTGGTAGATGCCGTGGCCCTTGATCACGCCGGTGAACAGGCCGAGGGCGACCAGCAGGATCAGGCAGACCGACAGCCCGATGCGCCAACTCAGCGATTTCACCGTGCGATTGCTGCGGCCCTTGTCGACCACCATGTAGTACAGGGCGGCGCCGAGGTTCCAAAGGATCACGACCAGGAAGGCGATGATCACCAGTTTCTGCAGGCTGCTGCTCATGGAACCGGTCCTGGTGTTGGCGAGAGCGCCATTATCGGCGAAGCCGGGCGGGCGCGCATGAAGCGGCCCTGGCTGGGCTGGCTGGGTGCGCTGGCGCTGGCCGCCGTCTTTGTCTGGCTCGGCCGCTGGCAGCTGGAACGGGCCGTGGAAAAACAGGCGATGCTCGACGATGTCGCGGCGGTGCTTCGATCCAGGCAGGCGCAGCCGCTTTCCCTGCTGTCGCAGAACCAGGACCTGGGCTACGCCTGGGTGGTCGGGACCGGCCGTTTTACCGACGCGCCGGCGCTGCTGCTCGACAACCAACGCCGTGGCGACGCGGTCGGCGTGCACATCTATCGCGTCTTCCAGCCCGAACAGGGCCGGGCGCTGCTGGTCGACCTCGGCTGGCGCCCGCTGCCCGGCGATCGCACGCTGCCGCGCGACGTCCGGATTCCGGAGCCCTTGGCGGTATCGGGCCTGTTGCTGCCGCCGCCCGCCACCGGCCTGGCGCTGGGGCCAGACTATGTTGTGCACGACCCGGATACCTGGCTGCTGACGCGCATCGATCTTGCGGCGCTTGCTTCAGGATTGAAAACTTCCTTGGCGCCGCGGGTATTGCGGCTGGATCCGGCCCTGCCGTTCGGCTATGCCCGCGACCTCGACGTGCTGCCCAATACCCTGCCGCCCGAACGCCACCGCGGTTACGCCGTGCAATGGTTCGGCCTCGCCTTCGCCACCTTGGCAACCGCCCTCGTCCTGACCTTCAAGCGCCGGAAATGACCGCCACCAAAACAACTTCGAAATTTCGCTCGCGCCTGGTCCTGCTGCTGATCGTCGCGATGTTCTTTGGCTCGTTCGGGATCGCCGCCTGGCTGCGCTTCACCGGCTGGCTGCCCGGGCATTCGCGCAACCTTGGCCAGCTGTTGCAGCCGCCCATCCTGTTGTCCGACCTGTCGCTGCAGCGCCGGGACGGCGGCGCTTTCACCTGGACCCCCGACCGGAACGACTGGCACCTCGTGGTCACGCCAGCCGCCGACTGCACGACGGCGTGCGCCGCGCTGTTCGATCGCCTGTACCGGCTCTGGCTGAGCGAAGGACGGCAGGCGAGCCGCTTGCAAGTGCTGTGGTTCGGGGATTTGCCGCCGGGCGCGAGCGGATATCGCGGCCTGGTGTTGATGCAGGCCAGCCCCGACCTGCTGGCGCGCCTGCCGGAGCGCGCGCAGGCGACGGCCATCCCCGCCGACCTGGTCGACGCCGAAGGCTACGTCATCCTGCACTATCGCGCCGGTTTCGACGCCGCCGACGTGCGCAAGGACCTGTCGAGACTTCTGAAATAATGGCCGCCCCGCTTTTCCGGTCGCCCGCATGATCAGCCCGCACCGACATTTCCACCGCCTGGCCTGGGCCGCGACCGTGCTGGCCTTTGCCATCGTGGTGTTCGGCGCCTTCGTGCGGCTGTCCAATGCCGGCTTGAGCTGTCCCGACTGGCCGACCTGCTACGGCCGCGCCGCCTGGCCGAGCCAGGCCAGCGAAATCGCCAACTCCGCCGCCACCGCGATCCGCGCGCTCGAACCGGACAAGGCTTGGCGCGAGCAGGTACACCGGCAACTGGCGGGATCGCTCGGCCTCTTGATCCTGGTGATCGCGGTCATCGCCGCGCGCAAACGCGAACAGGGCGTGGCCAGCATCGCCGTCGCGGCGATCCTGGTTGCCGTATCAATACCTCTTTACATTGGCCAGCACTATTCCGCGTCCGTCGCGTTGGCGTTGGCGGGCCAATCGATCCTGCTGGTCTCGGCGATCCGCTGGTCGAACGAGGACGGCGCCCGCCTCGCGACGATTGCATTGATGACGGTGATCTTCCAGGCCGTGCTCGGCATGTGGACCGTGACCTGGCTGCTGAAACCGCTGGTGGTGATGGGGCACCTGCTCGGCGGCATGGCCACGTTCGCGCTGCTGTCCTGCCTGGCCTGGAGCGCCACCCCGGATACCGCCCTGGTGCAGGCGATCGCGCCGAAACTGCGCCGCCTGCTCTGGATCGGGCTGGCCTTGCTGGTCCTGCAAATCGCCCTCGGCGGCTGGACCAGCAGCAACTACGCGGCGCTGTCCTGCGGCGCCGATTTCCCGACCTGCCTCGGACAGTGGTGGCCGGCGCACGACTTCCACCAGGCGTTCGTGCTCTGGCGCGGCATCGGCGTCGACTACGAAGGCGGCGTGCTCGACGGCCCGGCGCGGGTGGCGATCCAGCTCGCCCATCGCGGCGTCGCCGTGCTGGTGTTCGGCCACCTGCTGATGGTCGCGGTACGGATGATGCGCACGCACGGCCTGTTGTTCTGGGGCATCGCGCTGGCGCTGCTGGTCTGCGCCCAGGTGGCGCTGGGCATCGCCAACGTCGTGCTGGCCTTGCCGCTGTGGACGGCGACCGCGCACACCGCTGGCGCCGCCGCGCTCTTGTTCGTTATCGTCGGACTGCTCACCCGCCTGCGCGCGCCGGAATGAGCGGCCCGGCGCGCCAGTTCTGGGCCCTGACAAAACCGCGCGTGGTGGCGCTGATCGTATTCACCGCGTTCATCGGCATGTTCATGGCCGTGCCCGGCTTGCCGCCCTGGCGCGCGCTGCTGTTCGGCGGCCTGGGCATCTGGCTGGCGGCGGCCTCGGCGGCGGCGATCAACCACCTGCTCGACCAGCGCATTGACGCGCTGATGATGCGCACCGCGCACCGCCCCTTGCCGACCGGCGCGCTCAGTTCGCGCCAGGTGCTGGTGTTCGCGGTGGTGCTCGGCGCCTTGTCGATGGCCTTGCTGGTCGCGTTCGTGAACCCGCTGTGCGCGGCGCTGACTTTTGCTTCCCTGATCGGCTACGCGATCGTCTATACCGGCTATTTGAAACGGGCGACGCCGCAGAACATCGTCATCGGTGGCGCCGCCGGCGCCGCGCCGCCGGTGCTCGGCTGGCTGGCGGTCACTACCGACCACTGGCAGCACGCGCTGCTGTTGTTCCTGATCGTCTTCGTCTGGACGCCGCCGCATTTCTGGGCCTTGGCGATCTTCCGGCGCGAAGACTACGCCCGCGCCATGATCCCGATGCTGCCGGTGACCCACGGGGTCGAATACACACGCTGGCAGATCCTGTTCTACACGGTGCTGCTGGTGCTGGTGACCATGCTGCCCTTCGTGACCCGCATGAGCGGCGTGTTCTACCTGGGCGGCGCCCTGGTGCTGGGCGGCGTGTTCATCTACTACGCGGCGCGGCTGATGAAGCCACCCTCGGAAGCCTTCGCCATGCAGGTGTTCGGCTATTCGATCTGGTACCTGATGGCGCTATTTGCCTTCCTGCTGATCGACCACTGGCTGCTAGCGGCGCGTCTGTAGCTCGCGCAATTCGGCTTTTTCGCCATCGCTGAGCGCCGTCATGCCGACCTCGGCGATGCGCGCGTTCAATTCGTCCACCCGCTGCTGCCGGGTCTGGCGATCGAGCTGGGCGAGCGCGCCGAGGAATTCTTCGCGCCAGGTCGACTCGTCGCCGGGAAACACGTGGGTCGCGAGTTTCTGCAAGGCCGCGCCTTCCTCGCGTTCGGCGAAATGTTCGAGCACGGCGCCGGTGCCGACGTCCGGGCGCTCGCGCACCAGGGCGATCATTTCCAGGAGCAGCGGAATGCCCGGCTGCCGGAGCACGCCAAACACGTAGGGCGGCTCGATCGCCAGCGCCAGCGCCGGCCGTTGCAGCAGCAGGGTGATCGCCGTGCGGACGATGCTTTGCTTGGGGGCGGGTGTGCCACGCGGCGCGCGCATCGATGGCGTGCGCATTGGCGCAACCGCTGCTTGCGGACGTGCGCCGACACCGGTCACTTCGGTCAGGCGCTGCTGCATCAGGTCGCGGAAAGCGCCGTCGGGCACGTTCGCGAGGTAAGGTTTGGCACGTTCGGCCAGGCGCGCCTTGCCCTCCAGCGAATTCAGATTGACGTCCTTGGCGAGCTCGGCGAAGAAGCATTCGCTGAGCGAAGTCGCCGCCGCGAGACGCGCATCGAAACCGGCCGCGCCTTCCTGGCGGACGATGCTGTCCGGATCCTCGCCCTCGGGCAGAAACAGGAAGAAAGCCTGGCGGCCGTCGCGCATTCGCGGCAGGATCGATTCCACCGCTTTCCAGGCCGCGCCGCGGCCAGCGCGATCGCCGTCGAAGCAGAAATAGACGTCGGCGGCGTTGCGGAACAGCAGTTCGGCGTGGTCGGGCGTGGTCGCGGTGCCGAGCGTCGCCACCGCTTCCTTGACGCCGAACTGGAACAGGGCGACGACATCCATGTAGCCCTCGACCACGACCAGGCGCGGGATCTTGCTGTGCGCCTGCCGGACCTGCCACAGCCCGTAGAGTTCGCGGCCCTTGTGGAACAGCGTGGTCTCGGGCGAATTCAAATATTTCGGG
>JANYBA010000287.1 GCA_025360985.1 Gammaproteobacteria bacterium
AGATGAGATCTCCCGGGACTTCAAGTCCCCTAAAGGAACGATCAAGACTAGGTCGTTGATAGGTCGGGTGTGTAAGCACAGCAATGTGTTGAGCTAACCGATACTAATGATCCGTGCGGCTTGACCATATAACCTCAAGTCGCTTTACCTCGACACACGTATCAAGACAGAGCTCTTACGCTCACTACGTCCCAATCCAATTAGTCGGCACGAGTACATCCGTGCCTTCACCAAACGCGAGAGCGTGCGCCACCCCAACCCACCGGGGCCGGCGACCCTCCACCCTCTCCCTGGTGACCATAGCGCTGTGGAACCACCCGTTCCCATCCCGAACACGGAAGTGAAACGCAGCCGCGCCGATGGTAGTGTGCAATTCGCATGCAAGAGTAGGTCATCGCCAGGGGCTTTACCCTAAAAGGCCATCCCGAAAGGGGTGGCCTTTTTCTTTGCGGCAGCCCGGAAATCCCCGCTTTCTGACCGGCCGGGTCGGTTGTCCGGAACGCGGGCCGCCTGCTATACTTTTGCAGCTTCGTGGGGCACTTTTTGGCCCCGCAAGACCTCTGGTTTCGAGTGACCTCGCGTGTTCAATTCACTGGTCGCCAATCGCCGCCTCGCCGTTCGTGTCGTAGCCGTGCAGGTGGTGGTGGCGATTGTCGTAGCGCTGGGGTTTTTGTTCCAGGACGGGCGCGCGGCGCTGGCGGCATTGACCGGCGGCATCGCGGTGGCAATGGGGAGCGGGTTGTTGGCGTGGCGTTCGATGTTCGGCCCGGCCTATTCCGCCGGCCTGGCCTTGGCGCGAATGATCAGCGGCCTGATCCTGAAGTGGTTCGTGGTGCTGGGGGCGTTGTACCTGTCGCTGGCGCGCTGGCATCTGCCGCCGCTGCCCTTGCTGACCGGCCTGCTCGCGACCATGGCGGCGTCATTCCTAATCCAAAGTTCGAAATTGCAGGAGTCCAAGTGAGCGCTGAAAAAAGTCCCGGCGGCCTGACCGAATACATCGAGCACCACCTGACCCACAACTCGGGCAATTTCCTGGGTGGAAATTTCCACTGGGACAGCTGGGCGGTCTCGCTGGGCCTGGGCCTGATCTTCGTGCTCTGGTTCGGACTGCAAGCGCGCCGGGCCACCTCCGGCGTGCCGTCCAAGGGCCAGGCCTTCGTCGAAATGGCGGTCGAGTTCGTCGAGACCAACGTCAAGGACGTTTTCCACGGCGATCGTCGCTTCATCGCCCCGCTGGCGCTGACCATTTTCATGTGGGTGGTCTTCATGAACGCCATGGATCTGCTGCCGCTGGACCTGCCGGGCTACATCATTTATCTGATCGGCGGCCGCGAGGCGCAGCACCACACTTACCTGCGCGTGGTCGCGACCGCCGACGTCAATACGACATTCGCGATGTCGCTGTCCGTATTTGTGCTGACCATCTTCTATTCGATCAAGGCCAAGAGCTTTGGCGGCTGGGTCAAGGAACTGTTCACGGCGCCGTTCCATGCCCACGGGACTGTCGGCACGATCTTGCTGATCATCCCCAATATCGTGCTGAACGTTGTTGAATACCTGTCCAAGCCGGTCTCGCTGGCGATGCGACTGTTCGGCAACATGTATGGAGGCGAGCTGGTCTTCATGCTCATCGCCGGTCTGTTCAGCTCGTGGCTGTTCTTCCTGCCCGGCGTGCTGTTCGGCTGGCTGTGGTCGGTGTTCCACATCCTGATCATCCTGCTGCAGGCCTACATCTTCATGATGCTGACCGTGGTCTACATCTCCATGGCGCACGACGCGCACTGATTTCCTGCTTCACCTTTTCGTATAACCACCGCAAACAACAAATCCACCAGGAGTTACAAATGAACGCTTTCATCGCGCTTATCCAGGCCAACACCGCCGTCGGCATCGGCCTCATGATCGGCCTGGGCGCGCTCGGCGCTTGCGTCGGCATCGGCATCATGGGTTCGAAGTTCCTCGAAGCCGCCGCCCGCCAGCCGGAGCTGATCCCGATGCTGCAGGGCCGCATGTTCCTGCTGGTCGGCCTGATCGACGCCTCGTTCATCATCGGCCTGGCCATGGCGATGTACTTCGCGATCGCCAATCCGCTGCTGTCCAAGCTGGTCCAGGTCGGAGCCGGCGGCTAAGCAACAATCGATAGCGTCGCGTCCGCCCGGGCGGACGCGGTTTCGCCGCCGCGCATTTCGCGCGGTGGAAGGCACACGAGGAAGAGAGTCATGGATATCGGCATGACGTTGTTGGGTCAGGCGATCACTTTCGCGCTGTTGATCCTGTTCACCGCCAAGTTCATCTGGCCGCCGCTGATGGCGGCGATCGAGGAACGCCAGCAGAAGATCGCGGAAGGCCTCGCTGCGGCCGACCGCAGCAAGAAGGAACTCGCCCAAGCCGAGGAGAAGGTCAACGAAGTGCTGCGCGAAGCGCGCAGCAAGGCGTCCGAGATCATTGCTCAGGCCGAAGTCCGCGGTAATCAGATTGTCGATGCCGCCAAGGAATCGGCGATCGAGGAAGGCAACCGGCAGAAGGCCGCCGCGGTCGCCGAGATCGCGTCCGCCGCAACCCGCGCCCGCGAGGACCTGCGCAAGCAGGTGTCGGCGCTGGCGGTGGCCGGCGCCTCCAAGCTGATCCTGCGCGAAATCGACGGCAACGCCCACAAGGCGCTGCTCGACGAACTCGCCGCCGAAATCTGAGCCATGAGCCAGAACCTGACCTTCGCTCGCCCCTACGCCCGCGCCGTTTTTTCTCTGGCGCGCGAACAGGGCCGCTTGCCGCAGTGGTCCACCTTGCTGGGTTTCTCGGCTCGGGCGGTCAGCGAGCCGTCGGTGCAGGCGGTGCTCGGCGATCCGCGCCTCGACGTTCAGGCGCTGACGCAGGTCATCGTGCCGCCCGGCGACGTGGATCCGCTGTTTACGCAGTTCCTGTCGGTGCTGGCCGAAAGTCGGCGCCTGGCCTTGCTGCCGGAAATCGCCGGGCTGTTCGACCTGCTGCGCGCCGAAGACGAGCGCGTCGTCAAGGCGACCATCACGTCGGCCACCACGCTCGACGCCGCCGAACTGGCCAAGCTGCGCGATGCCCTGCGCAAGCGCTTCGGCCGCGAAGTCGAAGTCAGCACCGCGATCGACGCGGCCCTGATCGGCGGCGCGGTGATCGATGCCGGCGACGTGGTGATCGATGGCTCCATCCGTACCAAGCTGGCGCGCCTCGGCGCGGCGCTGGCCAATTGATTCGCAAGTAAACATTTCTTCCAGGACAACCCCATGCAGACGCTTAATCCGTCCGAAATCAGCGAGCTCATCAAGAGCCGCATCGAAAAGGTCAAGCTGACCGCCGAAGCCCGCAACGAAGGCACCGTCACTTCGGTGTCCGACGGCATCGTGCGCATCCACGGCCTGGCCGATGCGATGCAGGGCGAAATGATCGAGTTGCCGAACAACACGTTTGCGCTCGCCCTGAACCTGGAGCGCGACTCGGTCGGCGCCGTGGTCCTCGGTGACTACCAGCACCTGCGCGAAGGCGACGTCGCCAAGACCACCGGCCGCATCCTCGAAGTGCCAGTCGGCCCGGAATTGCTCGGCCGCGTCGTCAACGGGCTGGGTGAACCGATCGACGGCAAGGGCCCGATCAACGCCGCGCTCAGCGAGCCGGTGGAAAAGGTCGCCCCGGGCGTGATCTGGCGCAAGTCGGTGTCGCAGCCGGTGCAGACCGGCTACAAGTCGGTCGACGCCAGGATCCCGATCGGCCGCGGCC
>JANYBA010000297.1 GCA_025360985.1 Gammaproteobacteria bacterium
GAGGACAACAGCACGCGCCGCAGGGCATTGCCCAGCGTGTGGCCGTAGCCGCGTTCCAGCGGTTCAATCACGACTTTGGCGCGGTTGGCGCCGAGGCGTTCGATATTCGGGCCGCGCGGGCGCAGCACCTGGTGGGCGGAAACCGTCATGGACAGTGACACTCCTGAAAAATTACTTCGAGTACAACTCGACGATCAGCGCTTCGTTGATGTCCGAAGGCAGGTCGGCGCGATCGGGGACCGACTTGAAGACGCCGGAGAATTTCTTGGCGTCCACTTCGCACCAGCCGGGGACAAGGTCCATCTGCTGCGCGAGGTTCAGCGCCTCGGAGACGTTCAAGTACTTCTGGGCGCGATCGGAAAGCTGGATGTTGTCGCCGGCCTTCACCTGGAAGGACGCGAGGTTGACGGTCTTGCCGTTGACCAGCACGCCCTTGTGCGACACCAGCTGGCGCGCCTGCGGGCGGGTGACCGCGAATCCCATGCGATAGACGACGTTGTCGAGGCGCTGCTCAAGCATTTGCAGCAAGGACTCGCCGGTGTTGCCCTTGCGCGTGGCGGCCTTCTTGTAATAACCGCGGAACTGGCGTTCGAGCAGGCCGTAGATGCGCTTGACCTTCTGCTTCTCGCGCAGCTGGGTGGCGTAGTCGGACAACTTGCCCTTCTTGGCGACCGGGCCGTGCTGGCCGGGCTTCTGCTCGAGCTTGCACTTGGAGTCGATCGCGCGGGCGGGCGACTTCAGAGAGAGGTCGGCGCCTTCGCGACGGGCGAGTTTGCAGGTGGGACCGATATAACGTGCCATGTGATTTTCTCTCCCTGCCCTTAGACCCGACGCTTCTTGGGCGGACGGCAGCCGTTATGCGGAATCGGCGTGACGTCGATGATGTTCATGATTTTGTAGCCGACCGCGTTCAAGGAACGCACCGCCGACTCGCGACCCGGGCCCGGGCCCTTGATGCGAACTTCCAGCGTCTTGACGCCGTAGTCGAGCGCGGCCTTGCCGGCCTTCTCGGCCGCGACCTGGGCCGCGAACGGGGTCGACTTGCGCGAACCGCGGAAGCCGGCGCCACCAGAGGTCGCCCAGCTCAGCGCGTTGCCCTGGCGGTCGGTGATGGTGACGATGGTGTTGTTGAAGGAAGCGTGGACGTGGGCGACACCGTCGGTGACGATGCGCTTGATCTTCTTCTTCGCCTTGACGGCGGGCTTGTTCATGAGGCGCTATCCCTTACTTCTTGATGGCTTTGCGCGGACCCTTGCGGGTGCGGGCATTGGTGCGGGTGCGCTGGCCGCGCACAGGCAAGCCACGACGATGGCGCAGGCCGCGGTAGCAGCCGAGGTCCATCAGGCGCTTGATCGAAATGCCGACTTCGCGGCGCAGATCGCCCTCGACCACGAACTTGGCGATTTCGGCGCGCAGGTGTTCGACCTGGGCTTCGGTCAGGTCGCGGATCTTGATGGATGAATCCACCCCGGCCGCAACGCAGACTTGCTTCGACCGGGTGCGGCCGATTCCGTAGATATTCTGCAGGCCTACCCAGACATGCTTCTGGACAGGCAGGTTGACACCCGCGATGCGCGCCATCTGGCGATCTCCGAACTGTGTTGAGCGCAGTGAATCAAGAATTATAGCAAGGCCTCGGGTTTCTTAGAAGCCCCTGCAGCCTAGGCTGCTGGAACCCGGCATGGGGAGAGTGCCCATGCTCCGGCGACGAATCTTCCCCGGTTCCAAGCTTTTCGGCTTGTTGCCGCCCCGCGCGACTCTAGCGCAGGGACTGGGTCCGACTCACCTGCGCCCAAGACCGCCGCGCAGGTCGCCCATCATTGTGTCTCAGCCGCGAGCGAGACCGCCGCGGGAGCCACCTTTCAAATTCGCCTTTTTCATCAGGCCTTCGTATTGGTGCGACATCAGGTGCGCCTGGATCTGCGCCGTGAAATCCATCACCACCACGACCACGATCAGCAGCGAGGTGCCGCCGAAATAGAACGGAACCTTGAGCGAAGCGCGCAGCACTTCCGGCGTCAGGCAGACCAGCACCAGGTACAGGCCGCCGATCAGGGTCAGGCGCGTCAGCACGCCGTCGATGTATTCGCCGGTCGCCTTGCCCGGGCGGATGCCCGGCACCAGCGCGCCCGACTTCTTCAGGTTCTCGGCGGTTTCCTGCGAATTGAACACCAGCGCGGTGTAGAAGAACGCAAAGCCGAGGATCATCACGCCGTACAGCAGCATGTGCAGGGGTTCGGCCGGGCCCAGGGCCTGGGAAATCGTCAGCAAGCCGCGCGACAGCGATCCTTGCCAACCTTCGGCGTTGGAATTGGCGCTGGCGAACCAGGTTGACAGCGTCGACGGGAACAGGATCAGGCTGGAGGCGAAGATCGGCGGGATCACGCCCGACATGTTGAGCTTGAGCGGCAGGTGGGAACTCTGGTTCATGTAACCCTGGCGGCCGCCCTGGCGGCGCGCGTAGTTCACGGTGATCTTGCGCAGGCCGCGTTCCATGAACACGACGAAATAGGTGACGCCCAGCACCAGCGCCAGGATCGCGACGATGGCGATGACCTGGAGATCGCCGCTGGCGACCTGCTGCAGGGTACGCAGGGCCGCGCTTGGCAGGCCCGAGACGATGCCGGCGAAGATGATCAGGGACACGCCGTTGCCAATGCCGCGCTCGGTGATCTGCTCGCCCAGCCACATCAGGAAGATCGTGCCGGTGGTTAGCGCGACCACGGCGGTGAGCACGAAACCGATACCGGCGTCGTAGGTCACGCCGGACTTCTGCAAGGCGGTGGCGATGCCGAAGCTCTGGATCACCGCGAGGATCACGGCGAACATGCGCGAATACTGGGTCAGCTTGCGCCGCCCGCTCTCGCCCTCGTTCTTCATCGCCTTCCACGGGCCGTAGATCTGGCCCATCAGCTGCACGATGATCGACGCCGAGATGTACGGCACCACGTTGAGGGCGAACAGGCTGAAACGGTGCAAGGCACCACCCGAGAACATGTTGAACATGTCGATGATGGTGCCTTTCTGGCTTTCCATCAGCGCCAACATCCGCGCCGGGTCAACGCCCGGCACCGGGATGTAGCTGCCGACCCGGTAGACCACCAGGGCCAGCAGCACGAACATCAGGCGCTGGCGCAGCTCGGTGTATTTGCCGAGGCCGCCCAGGCCGCCCGCCGCAGTGTTGGCTTGCGACAAAGTCTTACTCCGTCACGCTGCCGCCGGCAGCGATGATCGCCGCCTTGGCGCCAGCCGTCGCGAGCACGCCCTTGAGCGCGAACTTCTTGCTGATCTCGCCCTTCTTGACGATCTTGGCCTGCTTGGCGTTGGCCGGAACCAGCTTGGCGGCGCGCAGCACGGCGAAGTCGATGTCGGTCGCGGTCAATTTGTCGAGCTGGTACAGCAGGACTTCGGCGGTGTCGTTCTTCAGCTTGGAGCGGAAGCCGACCTTGGGCAGGCGACGCTGCATCGGCATCTGGCCGCCTTCGAAGCCCGGCTTGATCTTGCCCTTGCCGGTGCGCGCGTAGGAACCCTTGTGGCCGCGGCCGGCGGTCTTGCCGAGGCCGGATCCGATACCGCGACCAACGCGAACGCGATCCTTGCGGGCGCCATCGGCGGGCTTGAGTGTATTGTGTTTCATCTGTGTTCTCCTCGGTTCGCTCAGGACTCGACGCGGACCAGGTAATGCAATTGGTTGATCAGGCCGCGCACCTGCGGGGAATCCTTCAGCTCGCGGACGTCATTGAGCTTGTTCAGGCCGAGCGCCTTCACCGACAGGCGATGGCTCCACTGGGCACCACGCAGGCCCTTGACCAGGCGGACCTTGACGGTAGCGCCGTCCACCGGCGACTTAGCCATGGGTAATCTCCTCGAGCTTCTTGCCACGCTTGGCGGCGATGTGGGCCGGCGACTGCATGGCGGTCAGGCCCTTGACGGTGGCGCGCACCAGGTTGATCGGGTTGCGCGAGCCAACGGCCTTGGCCAGCACGTTCTTGACGCCGACCGCTTCCAGGACGGCGCGCATCGCGCCACCGGCGATGACGCCGGTACCTT
>JANYBA010000311.1 GCA_025360985.1 Gammaproteobacteria bacterium
ATGGCCTGTTCGCGATCGCCGCTCTTGGCACTGGCGATCAGGAACTGCGAATCGGCCGGCAGCTGCGAGGTCGGCTGGCCGCCGATCGCCGCTTCGACCGCGGGCACCGCCGCCCGCAAGTCGGCTGCTTGCGGACAGGCATCGGCGCAAGCGGTCGCGCGGGCCTTCAACTGTTCGAGCACGGCCCCGGCTTTCTTGGCGTCGCCGAGCTTGGCCAGGGTGACGCCCAGCTCTTTCTGCGCCAGGATCAAGTCCGCGTCGTACTTGACCGCCTTTTCGAAGTGGCGACGGGCGTCTTTCAGTTTGCCCAGGCCGACTTCGGCCATGCCGTTGAGATAATTGCTGTTGGCGTCGCGCGGGTTGATCGAAAGCACGTGGCCGAAGGCCCGGTCGGCGTCCTCGTACCGGCCCGCCTTCAACGCCTCCATGCCGGCCGCGAATTCGATATTGACGTCGTAGCGCGGCGCGCTTTCGCTCGGGAAGGAACTGCCCATCGTGGTGCCGCCGCCACCGTTGGCCATGGCCGCGGGCGCGGCAACGAAGCACACGCCGCTGAACAGCAGGCGCGCCAAGCTCGAGCCCTTGGTCATGGCAATTCCCCTGGGTGGATCGTTCGCGTCAGTGCTGGATCTGGATCGACGGATCCATCAGCCTCAGGGCATCGCCGACATCGGTGGCGCCAGTCCGGCGGATGTCCTTGTGGCTGTAGGAACGTCCGGGAGCATTGACGCAGGCGTGCTTGTCCTTCTGGACGATGCGCGTGCCGGTCTGGTGCAGGCAATCGGGCGTGTCCAACTGGCCCTGGTCGCCGGAAATCTCGGTGACCTCGGTGGCCTTGGCCGGGTCGGCGGCAGCCGGGGCGGGAGCCGCCGCTTGCGCGAGGCTGGCCGTCGCGAACGTCGACAACAGGATCGAAAGCACGAGTCGGTTCATGGCAAGTTCCTTGGGCGGACGCGGTTGTTCGGTGGGCCAAAAGCAGTATGCCCCGGGAATCTGCACGCTGCCTGAATACGGCACCGAAGCGGCCCGGCCCGGCGCACAGGACCCTGGCCGGCAGCTGGTCCCGGCGCCGGCCGCAAACAAGAACCCCGCCTCGCGGCGGGGTTGGTCGCTGGAAGGCCGACGCTGTCTACTTGGCGACTTTCATCATCAGCAGCTGGCCGCCCTCGAACAATTCCGGGGCCAGCGGCACGCCGCTGATGCCGGTGTAGTGCGCCTGCACGTCGAGCAGGAAATAGTTGTAGTGGGCGGTGTCGTAACCGGCGACGCCGTCGAACAGCGCCGACACGTCGACGACGCCCGAAGACTCTTCGTCGGACTGCTTGCTGTCGGTGCCGTCGATATCGGCGGGCGCGCCGCTGATGAACCGGGACTCGTCGTGCTGGGCGAGCTGGGTCATCACGCCGCTGCCGGCGTGGTAGCGCCAGAGCTTGCCGAGGTGGGGCTGGTTGCCGACGTCTTCCTGCAGGTAGACATCACCGGCGGAGTCGACCGTCATGTTATCCAGCATCTTTGCGCCCCAGGCGTCGCCGTCGACCAGCACTTCGATCTTGCCGCCCGCTTGAGGATTTTTAATGTCGTTGAAGGTCAGGCGCCACAGGCGGGTGTTGGTCGTGAAGCTGGCGGTGGTGACAAAGTAGTAACGGTTGGGATTGCTCGTATCCCAGGCGCCGTCCTCGACGCGGTTCAGGCCGGTACCGCCGGATGCGCCGAGGCTGAAGTTGCCGACGAAGCCGTTCGGGATCGGACTGGCGCCGGACTCGGTGGCGTAACCGTCGATCGCGAGCTGATAGGTCGCGCCATTGGTGAGGCCGGCTTGGTCGATCGGGCTGCCCTGGGTCTGCTTCTGGCCGACATAGACATAGACCTTGCTGGCATTGAGCGAGCCGTCGTTATCGGCAATGACGACGGTCTTGTCCTGTTCGTAGGGGCTGGCGAGCAGATTTTCGTAGCTGTTGCCGGTGATGCGCGGCAGCTGGTAGCTGGTGCCGTGCTGGCGTCCGGAAACGATGTGGGCAAAGGCGCGGCCACCGCTGACTTCTTCGCCATCGAGGAAGACCCGGCCTTCACTGAAGCCCTTGCCGGTCACGTGGTTGAAGAGCGCGCTCACCGCCGGCAGGTCGGCCGAGCAAAAGCGACTGAAGACAACTCCGGGGGTGGCGACGTACCTGGAACCGTCCCACAAGTTGACCGTACGGATCTCATCGTCGCCGCTGAGCACCTTGAGGTCGCTCTTGCGGACTTGCCACTTGGACACGAACGATCCGGCGCCGCCATGCGCGCGGACCACGCCTTCGCCGGGGGTGAACTCGTGACCGGCCAGCACGGTGATGGTGCCGTCGCCGTTGTCGAAGGCGCCGAGGCCGTCGGGCGTGCCAGCCATGCGATACAACTCGTTGCCCTTGTTGGTCTTGCGCACGTAGTCGCCGGTCGTGAGCAAGGAAGTGAACGAGACGCCGCCATCGAGTGGGGTCAGGTAGGGGGTGGCCGAGCTGCTGGGGCCAGTGGCGGCGAAGGCCGTGGGCGCAAGCAGTGCGGCGATGGCCAAGGTCGGCGCGGTGCGGGGAAGCGTGATCATGCGAATTCTCCAGAAGTCCGGGGGTGGTAATGGACGCCGGAAAACTACTCCGATCGAATGACGGCTTCGTGAGAGCGATATGACACAAAGAAAAACCCGGGCCTATACTGGCAGTGGGTTGACTCTCCGGAGGACACGACGATGCGCCGATGCTTTGGTTTTCCTGCGTTGTTGTTGGTTGTTGCAGGCGTCGCCTTCGCCCAGGACGCCAACATCCTGTATCCGATTGCCGACCTCGACGCCCGCCTCGGCGCGATGCCGTTCGAGATCCGCAGCGCCGATAAGGCCCGCGGCGTCGCCCAGGACACCGCGCTCAAGAGCGAAGTGCATTTCGCCGACGGAGTCGACCTGCGCGTCAAGATCCGGCCGGCGTTCGCCGGCGGCTCGCAGTTCAACAACGAGCCGCGCTACGAGCTGGCCGCCTATCGCTTGCAGGCGGCGTTCCTGGACGAGCCGGACTACGTGGTGCCGCCGACGGCGCTGCGGGCGCTACCGCTCACGCAGATGCTGCCGTTCGCCCCCACCCTGGTCCGGACATTCAAGGATGCCGACGATGTCGTCGTGGTCCTGCAGTACTGGCTCAAGCAGGTCGCGGGACCCGAGGACGCCTGGGATCCGGCGCGCTTCGCCAGCGACCCCGGCTACGCCCACCACATCGGCAACGTCAACGTGCTCACCTACCTGATCAAGCACGGCGATTCGAACAAGGGCAACATCATGGTCTCGACCGCGCCCGGCAATCCGCGCGTGTTCGACATCGACAACGGCGTCGCCTTCCGCTCGGAGGAAAGCGACCGCGGCGAACTCTGGAAGGACCTCCGCGTACCGCGGGTGCCGGCGAAGACGATCGCGCGCCTGCGCGCGTTCGACCTCGACAAGCTCACGGCGGTACTCGACGTGATGGCGACCTGGGAAGTGCGCGACGGCCACCTGGTCGCGTTGCCCGGCCACGCGCGCATCCCAGGCTCGCTCGGCGTACGCCACGAGGGCGCGCTCGTGCAACTGGGCCTGACCAAGGGCGAGATCGCCGACGTCGAGCGCCGCCGCAAGCACCTGCTCGCCCTGGTCGACAAGGGCACGCTGGGAACGTTCTGAGGTGCGCACGCTCGGGCTCGTGCTCCTGCTCGCTGGCCTGGCCGGCGCCGCGGTCGCGGCCGAGGACAGCTACCGCTACCCGGCGCCGGCGCGGCTGGTGGCGATCGGCGACGTGCACGGCGCCTACGCGCAACTCGCGCGCACGCTGAAGGCCGCCGGCCTGGTCGATGCGGACCTGCGCTGGAACGGCGGCAAGGCGACGCTGGTGAGCGTTGGCGACCTGATCGACCGCGGCCCGGACGCGCGCAAGGTGCTCGACCTGCTGATGCGGCTGGAAACCGAGGCCGCGGCCGCCGGCGGCCAGGTGCGGGTGTTGTCCGGCAACCACGAAGTGATGAACCTCGGCGGCGAATTGCGCGACACCACCGGCGCGGATTTCGCCGCCTTCGCCGACGACGAATCGGCCGACGAGCGCCAGCGCGCCTTCGCCGCCTGGCGCGGCCGGCAAGCGGCGGCGACCGACGACAATGGATTGCGCGCGGACTTCGACCGCCGGTTTCCTGCCGGCTGGTTCGCGCATCGGCGCGAATTCGCCCGCGACGGCCGCTACGGGCGCTGGCTGTTCGCGCATCCGATCGCGATCGTGGTCGGCGACACCGCCTTCGTGCATGGGGGCTTGTCGCCGGTGTTGTCCGGCTACGACCTGGCGCGACTGAATCGGGAATTCCATTCCGGGCTGGGCGTCTACCTCGACGCCGTCGCCACGCTCGAAGCCGCCGGCTGGATTGATTTCAGCGTCAGCGGCGAAGCGCGCGCGGACGTGGTGGCGGCGCGTCTGAAGGCCGACGCCGCCACGGTGGCGCCGGCGTTGGCCGCCGCGGCGCAAGTGGTGATCGGCTTCGATGATGCCGCGCTGTTCGGCACGCGCGGACCGGTCTGGTACCGCGGGTTGGCGATGTGCCGGAGCGCGACCGAACAGGACATCGCCGACGCGGCGTTGGCCCAGTTCGGCGTCAAGCAGATCGCCATCGGCCACACGACGACACCGACATTGCGACCGACCCTGCGCCTCGAACGCAAGGTGCTGATGCTCGATACCGGAATGTTGACCGAGCGCTACCGCGGCCGCGGCCACGCCGTTGTTTTCGATGGCGCCGGCACCCACGCCATCGATGAAGACGGCAAGGACGTGGCCTTCGTGGTCGACGCCGGCCCCGGTGGCGTCACCATTCCCGGCGGCAGCGATGCGGCGCTGGAAACGGCCTTGCGCGACGCCGCGGCACCGGCGGGACTGGTTGCCGACGGCGATCGCTACTCGGTGCAGCTCAACTACCTTGGCCATCCCCTTTCGGCGTGGTTTTATCCCGATGGCAAGCGCGAGATCGCCGCGTACCGACTCGATCGCCTGCTGGGACTGGGCGTCGTGCCGGTCACGGTCGCGCGCGAGCTCGACGGCAAGACGGGCGCGCTGCAATGGCACCCGGAAGAGATCGTCGGCGCGGTCGAAGCGGCCAAGGGCTCGACGCGGCTCGCGCCCTGGTGCGAGGCCAACGTGCAAGTCGGGCTGATGCTCGCGTGGGACGCGCTGGTGGCCAACGAAGGCCGCGCGCCGGCGAGCCTGAATTGGGACGCCGCCACGGGAACGATGCTGCTGAGCGATTACCGCCGCGCCTTCGGGACGCGCCCGGGCTTGCCGGCGGTCGCTGGCGGACGGCCGCTCCAGGCCGGGCCGGAGTTATGCCGTCGGCTGGCCGGACTGAACGCGAACGCGCTCGGCCAAGCGCTGGCGGACAGCATCAGCGCCAAGGAACAGCAAGCCTTGCTCGCGCGTCGCGATCGACTGGTCGCCGCTACCGGCTGCCACTAGCCCGGGATCACCCGTCCAACGACGCCCGGCGCACGACCAGAACGCCGGTGACCGAAACGCCGTCGTTGTCGGTCGCGACGATTTCCACGATCAGCTCCTCGGACAGTTCGCCCACCGGTTCGCCGTGGAAACGGTGGCCGTGCACGTCGAAGCGCAGCCACGACGGCAACTGCGTGCCGTTGACGCCGGTCGCCGACAACTTCAATACGTCGCCGGGATCGTGGTCGATGAAGATGTCGTGCGGCAGGTAGTACTCGAAGCGCCGGCCCGGCCACACTTCCAGGTGCGGGATCGGCCGCGCCAGTTGCGGCGCTGAGTTGGTCAGGTTCTTGGCGGCGAGGCGCTTGTATTCGCGTCCCACCGCCAGCGCGACGGCGAGCCAGAACGCGGCCAGGCCCATGTTGACGAAGGCGAACGAGGCGGCGCTCATGCCCAGGGTGCTGGTGCCGAGGAAGACCACACCAGCCTGCAACAGGTCGCCGAAGCGCCAGAAGAACGTCTCGATGGTGGTCTTGCCCTCGTAGGTCTCCGAGCGCGTGGTCGGCAGGAACAGGGCCTGGCGCAGGGTGTTGGTCAGCGAATACTCGATGCTCTGTTCGCCCATCCGCACCATCCGGATGACGGTCAGCACCGGAATGAAACCCACGAGTCCATAGCCGAGCAGCGAAAACGCCGCCGGCACCAGCAGCGCCGCGGCCACGCCGATGGCGCGGAACAGCCGGCCGACGACCACGACCTGGAGGAACAACTGGAGGACGACCATCCAGAAGAAGAACTTGCCCATGTAGGCGGTGATCATGTCCTTGGTCGACAGCGACCCGCCGACGGCGGCGATCGCTTCGAAGTGGCCCTTGACGAAGTCGCGGTGGATGAAATCGCCGGTCGACGAAATCCAGTTGATCAGGATGATCATCACCGCGATCAGGGTGAGGTAGCGGCTGGCGAAGACCACACTGAATCCGCCAAAAAAATTCGAGGCCTTGTGGGCATCGCCCTGGTCGACCCGGCGCGATTCGGCCGGGACGCCGCGGTGCATCATCCCGGTCAAGGCGCCGGTCAGCAGCAACAAGCCACCGCCGACCAGGAGCAGGTTGTTGGTGCCGAGGCTGGCGGTGAAGGCGTCGGTGAATTCGGCGCCGGCGAGCGCGCCGATCTGGGCGGCGAGCATGATCGCCGGGAACAGGCGCTGGCCTGTCTTGACGTTGAAGGAGTCGGCCGCCAATGCCCAGAATTGTGCCAGCACGAAGACATTGAAGATGCCGACCCAGACGTAAAACTTGAAACCGACGTCGATCCCGCGCGAAGCCGCGACCCAGAAGCCAAGCAAGGTCACCAGGAAGAACCCGATCACGGCATTGACCAGGCGCACGCCGTCGAAACGCCGGCGCACGGCGCTGTAGATCGGCACCAGCACCAGCAGGGTGCCGGCGATGACGGCGGTGGCGTAGCTGCCCTTGGCGGCCGAGCCATGTTCGAGCAGCAAGCCCTCGCGCACCGAGCGGAAGATGTAGTAGGCGAACAGGATCAGGAATACGTGCGCGCTGAATAGCGCCACCGTGCGACCCTCGCCGGGCCGGACGGTGGTGATCAGCGTCAGCAATCGCTCGAACGGCGTGTATTTCCGGCCTTCAGTCACTGACTGCTCCCGACTCGGAACCCCGAGCCAAGAAGATACACCGCCGTTCGACCGGCGCAAGGCCTCGCGCCGATGCTTCAGCGCAGCATGTCAGGCGTAACGATCGGCCAGCCGGTCGGTCGCCTGGACCAACTGGTCGACGATCGCCGGCTCCGAGGCGGCATGGCCGGCCAGCACGATCCGCAACTCGGCCTCCGGCCAGGCGGCGGCGAGGTCGCAGGCGCTTTTCACCGGGCAGATGATGTCGTAGCGACCGTGGACGATCGTCGCGGGAATGTGCTGGATCTTATGGACATCGCGCAACAACTGGTCGGGTTCGAACCAGCAGTGGTTGCGAAAATAATGCGCCTCGATCCGCGCCAGGCTCACCGCCACTTCCGGCGCGGCGAAACTCGCTTCGGTGTCCGGGCTCTCGACCAGGGTGATGCCGCCCCCTTCCCACGCGCCCCAGGCCTGGGCGGCGGCGATGCGCACCGCTTCGTCGTCGCTGGTCAGGCGGCGCCAGTACGCGGCCATCATGTCGCCGCGTTCGTCCGGTGGAATCGGGGCAATGAAGCGCTGCCATTTCTCCGGCAGGATCCACGACGCGCCGCCCTCCTCGTAGAACCAGCGGACCTCGGCCGGCCGCGACAGGAAGATGCCACGCAGCACCAGGCCGAGCACGCGCTCCGGGTGCGCCTGCGCGTAAGCCAGGCCGAGCGTGGAGCCCCAGGACCCGCCGAACACGACCCAGCGCTCGATGCCGAGTTCGGCGCGGATCGCCTCGATGTCGGCGACCAGGTGCCAGGTGGTGTTGTCGGTGAGGTCGGCGAACGGCGTGGACTGGCCGGCGCCGCGTTGGTCGAACAACACGATGCGGAAGCGCTTCGGGTCGAAGAAGCGCCGGTGGTACGTGGCGAGTCCCGCGCCCGGTCCGCCGTGCAGGAAGACCACCGGCAGCCCGGCCGGATTGCCGCATTCCTCAACGCGCAGTTCGTGCCGGGCATCGGCCCGGAAGCGCCAGGTCCGGTTCGGTTCGATCTCGGGGTAAAGCTCGCGCATGGCGGCGTCGTTCGGGAAGGAAGGCGTCATCGGGATCCTCCGGGTTTCCGGCTGAGTATGACGTTGCCTGAATAAAGTTCCATCTTTTCGCGCTTGGCAGGCGCGATACCGTCGGCCGGCCAGACCTCCTCGACCACGAAGCCGGCCGCCGACAGGCGATCGCGGTAATCGTCGCCATACAGGCGCAGGATGGTGACGTCGCAAAACAACCTGAGCCGCTCTTCAGCGGTGTCCGGCTCGAGGGTGGGTTGTCCTGAGGCGACCGGGTTTTCGATGATGGCCAGGCCCGATGGCCGAAGCACGCGGAACATTTCGCGTATGGCCGGGGCGTCGTCGAAGGGCAGGTGGCGGATGTCGAACTGGATCTGGCCAACGCCCTTGCGGATGTCGCCGCTCGCGTAGTCCACACCGGGCAAGGCTTGCAGGCGTGGCCCGAGGTGGGCTTCCGGGGCGATGTGCAGTACCCGCAAGGCCTTCGAGACCCGCCGGTGGTAGTCCTCGATCACGAGCCAGTCGCAGCGGTGCGGCCCCTTGCAGCCACAGACCGGACAAAGCGAATCGAATTGTTTCATCGGATCGTGCCGGTGGGCGACGAACGCGCGCAGATAGCTCTCGCAGACCGGGCAATACCGGCGCCAGCCGACGTGGCGGATCCGCCGATGCCATGTTTCCGCGCGCCGTAACCATGGATCCGGCAACGAGGATCGGGCCGCTGACTTGAGGATGGATGATGGTCGCATCGCCGGCGATATTGGCAGTTCCATGCGCAAACAAAAGGCGATTATATACTTGACAAACCCACCAAAAGGGGGAAAATAGGGGTCATAAGGAGCTTTCGCCATGACCGCCGACATCTTCGCCCCGCACTTCCAGAACGTAGACAAAGCCCGCGAATACCTCGAAGCCCTGCGTTGGCCTGATGGCCCTGTCTGCCCTCACTGTGGCGTCCTGGGCGATCACTACGCGCTCAAGGGCACGTCGCATCGCGCTGGCTTGTGGAAGTGCAAAGACTGCCGCAAGCAGTTCAGCGTCACGGTTGGAACGGTGTTCGAGCGAAGCCGCATTGAGCTGAACAAGTGGCTGATGGCCGTACATTTGATGTGCGCAAGTAAGAAGGCCATTAGTTCGCACCAGCTTCACCGCATGCTCGGCCTTCCCTACAAGACGGTTTGGTTCATGGC
>JANYBA010000334.1 GCA_025360985.1 Gammaproteobacteria bacterium
GCGCCTATTCCGAAGCGGCGCAGACGGTGCTGATCCTCGACCAGTTGCAGGCGGCGCATTTCAGCGTCCAGGCCCGGCTCTACCAGTTCGTGATGAGCCGCGAGTGGAGCAACAGCGCCGGAACCGTCGCGGTGAATGCCAGGAATTTCCTGCTCCTGCTGATCTCCGAGCAGCCGCTGTTCCATTCCCTGGCGAAGTGCAGCTTCCGGGCCTGGACCGACGCCCAGGGCGCCTACCTCGACTACCGCCCGGCCGGATTCGGCCATGGCCCCGAGGCCAACGACCTGTTCGCGGCCCTGGCGCGCGTGTTCGTGCTGCTCGCCGCCGCGCCCACGCCGAGCGAGTTCGCGCACCTGCTCGACGACCTGGTGCGCCACGCGCGCAGCGTCGAGCAGATCCGCCAGAGCCTGTACGGGCGGGTCGAAAGCGCGGATCGCCAACGCCTGTACGCGCCCGAACTCGCCGAGCCCCTGCGGGCATTGCTGGCCGAGCTGGAACGCTATCTCGGCGCCGACGAAGTCAGTTACTAGGTCGATATGCCTCGAGCCAAACACAGCAATAATGATGCGACGAGTCTTTGCTCGTCGTCCCCGCGCAGGCGTGGACCCAGCGACTTTTGGTGGTTGCTGCTCAAAGACACTGGATTCCCGCCTTCGCGGGAATGACGAATCGAAATGATCCCGCAGTCTTGCGGATTTCTGGCTCAATAAGCCGGCGTTTCGAACTGCATGACGTAGCCGACGATCGCGAAGCCGGCCATGGTCAGCATCAGCAGCCACGTGAAAACCGAACCGGCGAAGCGCCCAACGGACGTTCCGCTACTCATGCTCAAGCCGATGGCGTGGGCCACGCGCGAGGCGAACAGTACCGCGCCGAAACTGTGGATGATGGTGCCGCTGTAGCCATTCAATTCCATGCCGCCGAGCAGGATCAGCGCCAGTGGCATGTTCTCGATGGCATTGCCGTGCGCGCGCATGCGCTTGAGCAACTCGCGATCGCCGCCGTCGCCGATGCCGATCTTGTGCCTGAAGCGCCAGAAGACGACGCGCACGGCAAGGAAGACGACCAGGATGGTGCACAGGCTGGCGTAGAGCAGGGTGATCATGGATGGTCCTTCGAGTTCGGGTTGATCAAGCCGCCAGGGGAAAGGCTGCCAATGCTGGCAGTTCTCCGCTGGTGGAATAGCGGCCCTTGTCGTCGCGGCGCACCGAGGCGAGCGCGCAACCCGGGTCATGGGTAAAGAAGAGTCGCACGCCGCGCGTCAACTTGTCGTCAAGGAAGGCCTTCTTCTCGTCGATCAGCATTTCCGGAAATCGGTCGTAGCCCATCGTCACCGGCAGGTGCACCCAGGGCCGACCGGGAATCAGGTCGGCGCAGAACACCACGCCGCCCTGCCCGCCCGAGCCGACGATTTCGGCGAGCATCAGACCCGGGGTGTGGCCCTGGCTGTAGTGGAAGCGCACGGCTTCGCCGAGGACCCGGCTGTGCTCGCCGTCGACGATTTCCAGGCGACCGCTCTGCTCCAGCAAGGGCACGAGTTCCGGGATGAAGCTGGCGCGGTCGCGCGGATGCGGATCGCGGGCGCGCCGCCAATGCTGCGCGCCGACCACGTAGGTCGCCTTCGGGAACAGCAGCGACGGCGCCTGCCCTTCGCGCCAGGCCGACAGCAAGCCGCCGGCGTGGTCGAAGTGCAGGTGCGAGAGCACGACGACGTCGATGTCCTCGTGGGAAAAACCGGCCGCCGCCAGCGAATCGAGCAGCACGTGGTTGCCTTCCTGCACGCCAAAGCGCTCGCGCATTTTCGGATCGAAGAAGGCGCCGATGCCGGTTTCGAACAGCACGCGTTTGCCGGCCAGGCCGTCGGCCAGCAGGGCGCGGCAGGCGAGCGGAATGCGGTTTTGCTCGTCCGGTGGCAGCCACTGCTGCCACATCGCCTTGGGCGCATTGCCGAACATGGCGCCACCGTCGAGTTTCTGGGAATTGCCGAGCAGCGACCAGAGTTTCATCACATGATTGTAGCCGATTGCCCCGCGATCGAGCCCGCGGCGATCGGCCGCGCCGGCCCCGAGTCGTGCTCGTACATCGCCTGGTGGCGCCCGTGTTCCTTGGCCTGGTACAGCAGGGCGTCGGCGCGTTGCATCGCCACTTCGGCATTTTCCTCGCGGCCGGGCACGACCGTCACCGCGCCCATGCTGATGGTCACGTGCGGCGCGCACGTGGAATCGGCATGGGCGATCTGCAGCGCGTCGACCGCGGCCAATACCGAGCCCAACAGGGCGCCGACGCCTTCCGGCGACGAGTCGGGCAGCACCATGGCGAATTCCTCGCCGCCGTAGCGGGCCACGAGGTCCGACGGTCGCGCGCATTGCCCGGCCACGGACTGGGCGACCGCGCGCAGGCAGGCATCGCCCTCGGCGTGGCCGTAGCGGTCGTTGTAGCGCTTGAAGAAATCGACATCGATCAGCACAAGCGTCAGGCGATGGCCGTCGCGCTGCGCGCGCCGCCATTCCTGGTCCAGGACGGTGTTGTACTTGCGCCGGTTGGCGACGCCGCAGAGCGCGTCCTCGGTGGCCATGCGTTGCATTTCGTCGCGCGCCACCACCAGGTCGTGGGTACGATCCGCAACCACGCTTTCCAGCTCGCGAGTGCGCCGGGCCAGAGTTCGGGTTCGCCAGTGCAAGACGCCGTAAGCCAGCGCCGCGGCCAGCAGCGCGTACACGGCGAAGGCCCAGGCGGTCAGCCAAGGCGCCGGCCGCACGGTGAAGTCCAAGGTCGTGGGTCCGGAAATATTGCCGCGCGCGTCCCTGCCCCAGACCCGGAACTGGTAATCACCGGCGCCCAGGTTGGTGTATTCCTTGCTTCCCGCTGCAGTCCATTCCGACGGCTCCGGATCGAATCCAGCCAGCTGGAAGCGGTAGCGGATGCGCGACTCGGCGCTGTAGGCGAGCAGGGCGACCGTGAAGTTCAGATTGCGCTCGGCGTACGACAACGACTCGCCCCCATGCAGAACCCGGCTATGGTCGGACAGTTCGGCGCGCTCGATCCGCAGCGGTTTGGCCAGGGCGTCGGCCTGCTCGGTGCGCGGATCGAACATGCCGAGTCCGCGTGCGGTGCCGACCCACATCCGACCCTGGCCATCGAGCAGGCTCGCTCCTTGCTGGCAATCGCTGCTGGGCAGGCCATCTTCGGTGGTGAACACGACTTCGTTGAACGCGTCCCGATTTTCCGCCGTCGGTTTGCGCGGCGTCAGCCGGGCGACGCCGCGCGTGGTGCACAGGTAGATCCGACCGGACCGGTCGTTGGCGATGCTCTGCACGGTGTCGCTCGGCAGCTGCGGCGAACCGTGTGCCGAAAACGATTGCCATTGCGCGCCCGGTGAGTCTAACGGCAGTCGCAAGGCGCCCCCGGCCAGGGTCGCCGCCCACAACCAGCGGACGCCATCGGCATCGGTGACCAAGTGCAGCGTGGGAATGTTGTAGCTGGTCAGGCCATGCGCCTTGTCGACGATGCCCCACTTTCCGTTCTCGAGCCGCGCCAGGCCTTTGCTGGTGGCGGCCCAGACGATGCGCTTGCCGTCCTTCGTCGATGTTTCCAGCACCAGGGTAACGAGATTGGTGGGCAGGCCATCGGCTTCGGTATAGACGGTCCAGTGCCCGTGCTCGAGGCGCCCTATCCCACCCTCGGTCGCCGCCCAAATCACGCTTTCGCCGTCGTCGCCGCGGGTTTCCAGCAGTTGGTAGACACGCTGGTTGGGCAACGTCGCCGGATCGAGGACTTTCCATTTGCCACGCCTCAACTGCCCGATGCCACCGCCGAACGACCCGACCCAGAGCGTGCGCGTGCCGTCGGCTTCGTGCGTTTCCAGCAAGGAAAAAATGATCGTGTGGCGCAAGGATTCCGGCAGCGGCACTTTTTCGAAGCGGCCGCCGGAATACTTGGCCAGTTCGCCATCCGCGGTGCCTGCCCAGATCACTTCCCGGCCGTCATCGTCGTGGCCAGCCATGATCGAAATCACGGGTCCCGTCGGCATACCCGACGTCGCGTCGAATCCGGTCCAGGCATTGGGCGAAAGGCGAACCACGCCGCCGCCCCAAGTGCCGAGCCACAAGGTGACCAGGCCGCCGGGCGCGGTGGTCTCCAGCACCTTCCAGATGACCCGGATCGGCAGTCCGCTGCGCTCGTCGTACAAGGTGAAGCGGCCGTGCTCGAACCGCAGCAAGCCGCCCTCGGAACCGATCCACAGCGCCGGGGATCCATCGGCCGCGTGGCTACTGCTGAATACTTCGACATTGCTCGGCAACCCCGATGCCGTGTCGAGCAAAGTCCACTCGCCGTTTTCCAGCACGCCCATGCCGGCGCCATAGGAGGCGATCCACAAGGCTGGCCCGCCATGCAGTCCGGTGCTCTCGGCCATGTCGTCGATGCGGTGGCCGATCAGCGCCTTCGGCACCGGAACGATCTCGAAGCGATCACCGACCAGGCGTGCCATGCCGTTGCTGGTGCCCACCAGCAGGCTGTGCTTGCCATCGGCGTCGGTCGCTTCAAACAGTGCCTCGGTATCGAGGCTTGGAAGTCCGGAGTCGAGTCCGAACGTCCTCATCTTCCCGTCCTGCAATCGCGCGATGCCCTTGTCGGTGGCGATCCAGAGCACGCTGCCGCTAGCGTCCTTGCCTTCCAGCAAGCCGCGAATTCGCCTGCTGGGAAGGCCGTCGCGACTGTCGTACACGCGCCACGCGCCATCCTTGAAATGCGCCAGCCCACCGTCGAACGAACCGATCCACATTCCGCCGTCGCTGGCATTGCGAATCACGCGCGCATAGTCCGAGTGCATGCTTGCCGGCAGCTGGATCGTTTCCCAACCGCGACCGTTGTAGCGCGCGGCGCCGTCCTGCGTGGCCGCCCAGACAAAGCCTTCCCGGTCGGTGAGCAGGTCGAGGATGGTGTGCTGCGGGAGGCCCTGGCGCTCGTCGAACACCACCCAGGGCAAGCGCCCCGGCGACGCCGGCTCGACCTTGAGCTTGACCAACGCTGCTGGCGCCACGTTCGCTTCGCCGGCCTTCGACACCGACGCGAAAGCCACGAGCAGCGCCAACAGTGCGAACAACAGGGGCGTGCTCCGGCTCACGGCGCCAACTGTTGCAGCATGGCCAACTTGGCCCGCAATTGCTGTTCGGTTTCGGCGTGCGCCGGATCCTTGTCAATGCATTCGACCGGGCAGACGACCACGCACTGCGGCTCGTCGAAGTGGCCCACGCACTCGGTGCAGCGGGCCGGCTCGATCACGTAGATGGTTTCGCCCTGGCTGATCGCCTGGTTCGGGCAGGCCGGCTCGCAAACGTCGCAGTTGATGCAAAGCTCGTTGATGCGCAGGGCCACGTCCTCACCCCTCCCGTCGCCAGGACGGCCCCTGGCGCTTAGTTTGCTTCGACGAAAATGAACTTCGCGCCGGCTTTTTCCACCGCAGCCTTGACCCGATCGCTGTCGGCCGGCTTGCCGATGAACAGGACCTGCGAGCCCTGGAGCGCATCGGGTTTGGCGCCATCGAATGCGGCGACCACGAGGTCGGCCATCTTCGCGCTGTCGGGCGAACCGAAGGCGAGCAGGTTGCGCGGCAACAGGGTCTTGTCGACCACGCCCTTGACGTTCTCCAGCTGGCGGTCGTAGTTGCTCTTGTTTTCGAGGTCGCCCGGCGTCGGCACGCCGCTGTTGACCGGCAGGTAGTACGGATAGACGCGGTCGGTGAAGCTGTCCATGTGCTGGCCGACGATGCTCTGCAGGTATTCCTTCCAGGCCTTGTCGTTCTCGCTCGGCGGAGCGTGCAGTATGGCCGGCGCGGCAGCGACCTTCGGCGCTGCGGAATCGTCTTCGCCGGACCCGCAGGCACCAAGTGCGAGCGTGAGCGCGAGCGACATTGCAGCGATGGCGACACGGGTCATGGCAAACCTCTCCTGCGATGGGGCCCTTCGGAAGATTTCCACCGGGCCGACAGGGCGGCGGCGACGGCAGGATGGACGAATGCGGAAACGTCGCCGCCGAGGCGGGCGATCTCCCGCACCAGCGAGGATGACAGGAAACTGTGTTGCTCGGCCGGCGTCAGGAACAGGGTTTCGACATCGGGAATCAGGTGCCGGTTCATGCTCGCCAGCTGGAATTCGTATTCGAAGTCGGAAACCGCACGCAGGCCGCGCAAAAGCACGCCGGCGCCGACCTCGGCGACAAAGGTCGCCAGCAGGGAATCGAAGCCGAGCACCTTGGTATTGCCGACGCCGGCCAGCGCCGCCTCGGTCAGCGCCACGCGCTCGGCCAGCGGCAAGGCCGGATTCTTGCCCGGGCTCTCGGCCACGCCAACGACGATCAACTCGAACAGTCCGGAAGCCCGGCTCACCAGGTCGACATGGCCGTTGGTGATCGGATCGAACGTGCCGGGATAGACGGCAATCCGGTTGCGCGGCGGACTCATGCCTTGACGGTTCCTGCCCCCTGGAAACTACCCGCAAGTGTAGCAGCGCCGGCGGCGCTTTCCGCGCGGAACAACAGGCCGCGCACGTCGCGACTGCTGCTCTCCCGGTGCAGGCGCCAGGCCGGCGGTGGCTGGAACGGCGTCGCGCGCGGCAATTCGACGTAAATCCAGGCCCGGGGCGCCAGCCAGGGCGGCAACAGCTCGGCTGCCCGCTGCCAGAGCCCGGCGTCGAACGGGGGATCCAGGAAAACCAGCTCGAAGCGAGGTTCCGGGCCACGCGCCAGCCAGGCCAGCGCGTCGGCTTGCTCGACCCGAGCGCCGGCGACCTTGAGGCGGCCCAAGGTGCCATCGAGGCTGCGCGCCAACGCCGGATCGCGTTCGACCAGCACGACCTCGGCGGCGCCGCGCGATGCCGCTTCCAATCCGAGCGCGCCGGTGCCGGCGAACAGGTCCAGCGCCCGCCGGCCCTCGACTTCGCCCTGCAGCCAATTGAACAACGTCTCGCGCAGGCGATCGGTGGTGGGCCGCAGGCCCGGCACCGATGCCACCGGCAGGTGCGATCCGCGCAGGCTGCCGGCGATGATCCGGACATGGCCGGGGGGGCGCTTGCTCATCGGGGCGTACTGGAGGCGGGTGGTAACATGGCGACATTGTCCGCAATTCCGGCGCCGATGTTCGAATTCCTCAAGAAGAAGCCTGCCTCCGTCCGGCCAGCCCCTGACGTCAAGACTGGTTTCAGCCCGGACGACCTGACCCGGGCCTTCACCGCCGTCCAGGAGGAAAAAGCCGCCCGCGCCGAGGCCGAGCGGATCGAGGCAGCCGCCGCCATCCGGGAAACGGTCGGCGGAAGTTTGCTCGCGCGCAGTTTTGGTGGCCTGTTTGCCCGCCACCCGCGCCTCGACGACGACCTGCTCGATGAAATCGAGACCGCCCTGCTCAGCGCCGACGTAGGCGTCCCGGCCTCGGCCGCCCTGGTCGGGCAGTTGCGCCGGCGCATGCAGGCGCGCGAATTCGCCGACAGCCGCGCCTTGATGGTAGCGCTGCGCATCGAATTGCTGGCGATGCTGGCGCCGGTCAGCAAGCCCCTGGTCATCGATCCGCCGAACAAGCCCTTCGTGATCCTCACGGTCGGCGTCAATGGCGTCGGCAAGACCACGACGATCGGCAAGCTGGCGCGGCGCTTCCAGGAAGACGGCCATAGCCTGATGCTCGCGGCCGGCGACACCTTCCGCGCCGCCGCGGTCGAACAGCTGCAGATCTGGGGCGAGCGCAACAACGTGGTGGTGGTCGCCCAGGGCCAGAACGCCGACGCGGCATCGGTGACCTTCGACGCCCTGCAATCGGCGCGCGCGCGCGACGTCGACATCCTGATCGCCGACACCGCCGGCCGCCTGCACACGCAGGCCGGATTGATGGCCGAACTCGGCAAGATCCGCCGCGTGCTCGCCAAGCTCGATCCGGACGCGCCGCACGAGGTGCTGATGGTGATCGACGGCACCACCGGCCAGAACGCCATCAACCAGTTGCGCGCCTTCCACCAGGCGGTGAACGTCACCGGCCTGGTGGTCACCAAGCTCGACGGCACCGCCAAGGGCGGCGTGGTGTTCGCGCTGGCGCGGGAATTCGCCCTGCCGATCCGCTTCATCGGCCTTGGCGAAAAACCGGAAGACCTGCGCGTGTTTGATCCCGAGGCCTTCGTCGACGCGCTGCTGCCGCAAGCCCTGGGCGAGTGATGTCGCGACGCCGGAAGATCGTCCTCGCCACCCTCGTATTCGGGCTGGCGTTCGTCGCCTGGTGGGTCAACCGGCAGCTGGAGCCGCAACGACTGACCTCGACCGTGCTGGCGCAAGCCAGTGAAGCCCTGGGCTTGCGCCTGGAATTCCAGGGCACACCCGACTATGCCTTTCGGCCAGAGCCGCGCCTGCTGGTGCCCAACCTCGTGCTGCGCGATCCGGCCAGCGGGCAAGTGATCCTGAGCGCGAAGCGCGCGGATGTTTCGCTGCCATGGGCGACCATCACCGGCGGCGAGCCGATCATCACCCGCATCGAGCTCGACGCGCCGATGCTGGAACTGCCGACACTCCGGCGCTGGCTGGCGGCGCGGCCGCCGACGCCGTTCAAGCTGCCGACCCTGCTGCGCGGCGTGCATGTCCACGATGGCCGCATCCGCGATGATGGCTACGAGATTTCCGGCTTCGCGCTCGATTTGCCGGAATTGCACGATCGCGGCGCGGCGACGCTGGCTGCCTCCGGCCGCTTCCACCAGGGCGGGACCAAGCTCGACTTCAAGACCACGGTTGCCGTGGCGACCTCGGCGCTCGAATCCGACTTCAATTTCGTCGCCGACGGCTCCTTGCTGCGCGCGCCGAAGCCGCTGGCGTACGCGCTGAAGCTCGACGGGCACTACCGATCCGACGATGCAGGTTTCTCGCTCACGGCAACAGCCCTTGACCTCGACGCCGACTCGCCCCTGCCGTCCCTCCGCGGCAAGGCGCAGTTGCTGCTCGCCGAGCCGATGCAATTTTCATTCGCTGGCCTGCTCCGGCGATGGCCCAAGGATTGGCCGGCCTTGCCGCCGCCGGTGTCCGAACATGCCACGGACTTGAGTGCGCGCGTGGACTACCGCGGAGCGCGCGGGCTCGTTGATCCGATCGCCTTGCACCTCGAAAAAGACGCCACCGTCGTCGATGCCCACCTGCGACTGCAGGAAGTACAGGACTGGATCGCCGCGCCAGCGGGCTCGCCGCTGCCGCCACTGGCGGCGACGGCGAAAACGCCGACGCTCGATTTCGACGGCATCCATCTGGAAGGCGTCGAAGTGGAATTGCGTCCCGACGAGCCGGTCGCGCCGCCGCCATGAACGCAACCCTGGCGCCGTTCTCCGAACGATTGCTGCGCTGGCACGAACGCGACGGGCGCCACGACCTGCCTTGGCAGCATCCGCGCACGGCCTATCGGGTCTGGCTGTCCGAGATCATGTTGCAGCAGACCCAGGTGCAGACGGTCATCAGCTACTTCCAGCGCTTCGAACGGGAACTGCCGGACCTGCGCGCGCTCGCCGCCGCCGACCTCGACCGCGTGCTGGCGCTCTGGTCGGGACTGGGCTACTACGCCCGCGCCCGCCACCTGCACGAGGCCGCGCGCCTGTGCGTCGAACGCCACGGCGGCGAATTGCCCGACAACTTCGACGAACTGGCCGCCCTGCCCGGCATCGGCCGCAGCACCGCCGGCGCGATCCTGGCGCAGGCGCATGGACTGCGCTTCGCCATCCTCGACGGCAACGTCAAACGCACGCTTTGCCGTTTCCATGGCATCGACGGCTGGCCGGGCAGCCCGGCGGTGGAAAAACAATTGTGGGAATTGGCCGAGCAGCATTTGCCGGAAACGCGCCTCGCCGACTATGCGCAGGCGATCATGGATTTCGGCGCGACCCTGTGCACGCGCAGCGATCCGGCCTGCGTGCTCTGTCCCTTGCAGGAAGATTGCGTCGCGCTGCGCGAGGGCCGCGTCGCGCAACTGCCGGAATCCAAGCCCGGCAAGCCGTTGCCGGAACGCCGCACGCTGATGCTCCTGCTGCGCGACGAATCCGGGCGCGTATTGCTGACGCGACGACCGGCGTCCGGCGTCTGGTCCGGATTGTGGTCGCTGCCCGAACCGGAAGACCACGACGCCGCGCGCGATTTCATCGCCCGTCACGCGCGCGTGGATTTCGAGGCAAGCCTCGCGCTGCCCATGATCGAACACACCTTCAGCCATTTCCGCCTGCGCATCTCGCCGCTGCTCTGGACCAACGCCACGCCGCTGGCGCGGATCGGCGACAATGACGACACGCGCTGGCAAGCGCTGGCCGCGCTCGACGAGGTCGGCCTGCCGGCACCGGTGCGCA
>JANYBA010000338.1 GCA_025360985.1 Gammaproteobacteria bacterium
TACCAGTCCTTCGTTGTCGACTACCTGGACACCCGCTTTACCAACAATACGGTCAGCTCTACCTACAACACCCCGCCCAGTACGGCGGCCATGGTGACTGCCCACTCGCTGGACCAGCCGTCTTTGATCACGCTTCCCTCGACCTTCACCGGCCTTGTTTCGACCAAGACCATCACCGGGATCAGCCAGGCTAGCCCCGCCGTCGTCACCAGCGCGGCGCACGGCTTCGTCAACGGCGACCGGGTCACGATCAACGGCGTGGTCGGAATGACCAAGGCGGGACCGCCGACCTTGTCGCTGAACGGCAACAGTTACATCATCGCCGGCGCCACCGCCAACACCTTCCAGTTGACCGGGCTCGATACCTCGACCTACACCGCATACAGCAGTGGCGGTACCGCCGTCGTCAACCACGGCAAGTGGCTGCATGCGCGCGGCCTGTACGAGGACTACCTCGAGAAGGACGCGATCGCCGCGGTGGACACCGCGAAGACGAACTGCCCGAGCCAGAGCGGTAGCGTCTATTCCGATTGCGTGCTCAAGGTCTTGCCATTCACCTCGATCAACGTGACCGAAATCGCCGACTGGAGCAGCGCGGACACCACCAAAGCCACCGTCACGACCAACGACTACAGCGATTCGAGCACCAAGCCCGATCCGGTCCGCGGCAAGGTCGCGATCGTCAGCGGCGCCACCGACGGAACTTCGGTCGTGGTGTCGTCGCAAGACCGCAAGAGAAATACTGGACTGCTCGACCTGTCTACCAATGCCATCTCCTCGGCCGACAACGTCCAGTGGAATACCTCGCCGGCGCAGTCGTTCCTGATCTCCAACCCAGCCGCCCCGGCGCCATCACCGGATTTCTTTTACGCCGTTTTGTCGCTTGCTGCGAAGACCGGCTTGGGCGTGAACTACAAGACCTCGACCTTCGCATCGCAGCCTTGCTCCGGCTACAGCGCGGCCAAAGGCAACTACCCCTGCCAGGTGACCAACCAATCGATCCCGACCTATGGTCTCGGCGTGGCCAACACCATGGCGGTCGAAGTGGTCGGCTACAACAGCATCAACAGCAGTGCCTCGATCAACATCCCCAACGGTACCAGCTGCAGCGGACCGTTTGGCGCCAAGACTTACAACTCGGCCACCGGCTACGCCGGCGCGAGCACGTACACTCCGAACACCTGCAACATCTACCCGACCCCAACGGCGGTGAACTCCACCACCAGCGCCACGCCGACCGCGACGACGGTGACTAATGGTTCCGGGCAGTCGGCGAAGACCTTGTTCAACTTCGCGTTGATCACCGGCGATTCGAACACGTCGGACCTTGTCTATACCGACTTGATCACAATTACCTTCGGCTCACCAACCTCCACCGCCGCCCCGCTGGTCTGCACCTACACCTGTTCCAATCCCGGCACGTGCGCCACAGCCGCCAAGACGGTCATCGCCGCCTCAGCGACGTGTACGCCATAGGTCAGTCGGTCGATCCAGACACAAAAAACCCGCCTTCCGGCGGGTTTTTTGTCACTGGCGCCCGAAGTTCGACGCGAACCAACGACCCGCCTAGACGATCTCGATCAGCAGTTCACCATTCTCCAGTGCCTCAATCGCCGCCGGCAGAATTGTACCCAGGGCAGCCAGCAAGGCAGCCCGGCGGGAGTTGCCCAATCGAATCCAGAGGACTGCCGGCCCTTCGCTCTTGGCATGTCGCAGGGTGACGAAATCCTCGTCCTTGGTCACGATCGCAGCACGGATGACGTCTGCGTGATTCCAGATTTCCTGATCGCCAGCCCGTCCCAGGCCGAGGTCGAACACGTGGGATGCCTCGTGGCCGTGTTCAGTCAGCCAGCGCGCCAGTGCGGGCGGCAGCTGGGCATCGACCAAAAACCGCATCAGGCGACACGCAGGATCGGGTGATCGCTTTGGGCCGCAGCGTACTCGAGGGCAGCGGTAATATCGGCCGCTTCGAGATAGGGGTAATCCTGCAGGATCTCATCACGACTCGCGCCGGCCGCGAGCAGGTCAAGTACGTCCTTGACGCGCACGCGAAGCCCCCGCAGGGAGGGTCTGCCCCCGAACTGGCTTGGATCGAAGGTGATGCGATGCAATTCGCTCATTGCCGCCTCCCGACTGGGATGAGGCCTGCGTCGTTGCAGGCCTGAGGATACTGGCGCCCGAAGTTGGACTCGAACCAACGACCCCCTGATTAACAGTCAAGTGCTCTAACCGGCTGAGCTATTCGGGCGGGGCGCGAATTTTCGGGCATTGCAGCGCGGGCGTCAACTTTCAGGCAGATCCGGAGGACTTCCTCGGCCTGCCACCACGCTTGCCGTTCTCGCGGGCGGCACGCGATTTGGCGATGCTGCGTGCCTGTCCGCCCAATTTTCCGATCCGTGCAGCCATCCATTGCCGCGACCCGAAAATGCCTTCCAGCAGGGCCGGCAGGTAGAGATCGGCATCAACCCGGGGAAAATGTATCCCCAATCCGGAAGGCGAGATTTCAATATCGAGCAAGTCGGTAGCTTGGGCGTGCTCCAGGCCCTGTGCCATTTGTGGCGGGAATGACACCTCTATACCGGAACTCAGCGCCATGACGACGCGATTAGAACCTGGATCGTAGCGCGCTCCGATCGCGATCGGCGTTGTTGCCAGTTTCCTGGCGGCGCGGCGATTGGCGCTGGCGAATTGATCAATGGTAATCGTCATGTAGATGTCTCCAGCATCGGCATAGCTCTGCAAGGTGAGCGGTCAAGACCGTCCTGATCTTCGACAATTCGTTGCGGGCGAAACGGTGGTTCTCGCGCAGTTCGGTCGGGCCCGACGGGCAGTGCAGGGCAAGGATGGCTTCTCGGTCCCGTCCGATGACTTGAACATGTGCAGGCGGGTGATCGTTGGGGTAGATCACTACGCGCAGCCCATTAATCCTAAGGACGGTAGGCATAGTATCATAACCCAATCAGCTTAGGATAATGCACGATTCGGGTCAGCCCACGCAAGTCTCGGTCAAGGCGGCTGCCGTGGGCACGCCTTCGCGCAAATGGCTGGCGTTGCTGAGCACCAGCGTGACCGCGTGGGCCGGGCCGCGGCCGTCGCAAAGGGTGAAGGTGACGTTGCTGCCGACGTTGCCGCCATTGCCCTGGTAGACGATGCGGGTGCGGCCGACGGTGCTGCGCAGGCGGACCTTGCCGGCGAGCGCCTCCCGGCGGTTCAACACCGGTTCGTCGGCGTCGTGGACCCGGTCGGCGTCGGGGTCGGAAAAGACGATCCAGCCCCGGCTCCAATCCTCGTCGTCCAGGCAGTTGTGGCCGTCCGCGCTCGGGCAGAGCACCGCCCGCTGGCCATTGAGTGCGGCGTTGCTGGCGGCCGTTGTCAGGCTGGCGAGCAGGTCGTCGCGCGCATCGTTGGCGCGGGCGGCTTCCAGCCCGTTGCTGAAGGCGGGCAGGGCGAGCCCGAACAGCAAGGAGGCGATCGCGAGGGCGATCAGGCATTCGATCAGGGTGAATCCACGGTCGAGGGTCATGGCGGGTCTCCGGGTGGCGTGGAGACAGGCTGGCCTCGGACCGGGGATCGTCCCATCGGTCGCCACCGGCGCTTGGCGTCGGGAAATTCCGACCACGGCCGCGATTCGCCAGCGGTTTATACTGGCCGATTGAATCGGATCAACCCCCGATGGCCGACCGCTTTGAACTCGTCGCACCCTTCGAGCCCGCCGGCGACCAGCCGGAGGCGATCAAGCGCCTGATCGAAGGTTTTGAGGCCGGGGTGGCGCACCAGACCCTGCTCGGCGTCACCGGCTCGGGCAAGACCTACACCATCGCCAACGTCATCCAGGCGGTGCAGAAGCCGACCCTGGTGCTGGCGCCGAACAAGACGCTGGCGGCGCAGTTGTACGGCGAGTTCAAGAGTTTCTTTCCGCACAACGCGGTCGAGTACTTCGTCAGCTATTACGACTACTACCAGCCGGAAGCCTATGTTGCCGCCAGCGACACCTTCATCGAGAAGGATTCCTCGATCAACGAGCACATCGAGCAGATGCGCCTGTCGGCGACCAAGGCGCTGCTCGAGCGCCGCGACGCCATCATCGTCGCGACGGTGTCTTCGATCTACGGCCTGGGCGATCCGAACGAATACTTCCGCATGGTCCTGCACCTGGTCCGCGGCGAAAAGATCGACCAGCGCGAGTTGATCCGGCGCCTGACCGAGATGCAGTACGCGCGCAACGACACCGAGCTGCGCCGCGCCACTTATCGCGTGCGCGGTGAGGTGATCGACGTGCATCCGGCCGAGAGCGACAGCGAGGCGGTGCGGATCGAGCTGTTCGACGGCGAAATCGAGAACATCGCCGTGTTCGACCCGCTTACCGGCGAGGTCTATCGCAAGTTGCCGCGCTATACGCTGTATCCGAAGTCGCATTACGTGACCACGCGGCGCACGGTGCTCGACGCCATTGAGACGATCAAGCCGGAAATGAAGGAGCGGCTGGAGTATTTCTACCGCGAGAACAAATTGGTCGAGGCGCAGCGGCTCCAGCAGCGCACCCAGTTCGACATCGAGATGATGGCCGAGGTCGGTTTCTGCTCGGGCATCGAGAACTACTCGCGGCACCTGACCGGGCGCATGCCGGGCGAGCCACCGCCCTGCCTGTACGACTACCTGCCGCCGGACGCGCTGCTGGTGGTGGACGAATCGCATGTCACCGTCCCCCAGCTCGGCGCGATGTACAAGGGCGACCGCTCGCGCAAGGAGACCCTGGTCACTTTCGGCTTCCGGCTGCCCTCGGCGCTGGACAACCGGCCGCTGAAGTTCGAGGAATGGGAACGCCGTTCGCCGCGCGCGATCTTCGTCTCGGCGACGCCCAGCAAATACGAGTTCGAGCATTCCCAGGGCCACGTGGTCGAGCTGCTGGTGCGCCCGACAGGGCTGGTCGACCCCGACATCGAGATCCGGCCGGTAACGACACAGGTCGACGACCTGCTCTCGGAAATCACGTTGCGTACCAAGATGGGCGACCGCGTGCTGGTAACCACCTTGACCAAGCGCATGGCCGAGAACCTGACCGATTACCTGGCCGGGCACGGCGTCAAGGTGCGCTACCTGCACTCGGACGTCGAAACGGTCGAGCGTGTCGAAATCATCCGCGACCTGCGCAAGGGCCTGTTCGACGTGCTGGTCGGCATCAACCTGTTGCGCGAAGGCCTGGACATGCCGGAGGTGTCGCTGGTGGCCATCCTCGATGCCGACAAGGAAGGCTTCCTGCGCTCGACCGGCTCGCTGATCCAAACCATCGGTCGCGCCGCCCGCAACTTGCGCGGCAAGGCGATCCTCTACGCCGACCGCACCACCGACTCGATGAAGCGGGCCATCGACGAAACCGATCGTCGCCGCCGCGTCCAGGTCGAATTCAACGTCAAGCACGGCATCGTGCCGAAATCGATCACCCGCGAGATCATGGACGTGATGGAAGGCGCGCGCTCCGAACCGGATTCCGGCAAGGGCCGGGCGCGCAAGGTCGCCGAAGAAGGCGCCGAGTACCTGGTGATGGAGCCCGCCAAACTGGCGGCCCGGCTTCGCCAGCTGGAAACCCAGATGTACCAGCACGCCCGCGACCTGGAATTCGAACAGGCGGCCAAGATCCGCGACGAGATCCAGAAGCTGAAAGCGGCATCGCTGCAGTTGCCGATCTGAGCGCGACGATGCGCAGCGGGGCGCAGCCGCGGTTGCAAGCGCTCGAAGCGATATCGGGCGCGTAGGAGCTGGCAACCCGGCGAGAGCCCCGCGACGCCACGTCCTCAGCACGTTGCGTCCCACCGAAGTTGCCCGAAAACAGGCCCTGCCGTACAATTCGCCCCCTTCGGGCGGTTAGCTCAGCGGTAGAGCACTACCTTGACATGGTAGGGGTCACAGGTTCGAAACCTGTACCGCCCACCATATGAATCAAGCGCTTAGGCTTCGATTCAATGGTCCCGAAGTCAGCAACACGGAAAAAATTACGGAAAACCGCCCCTCAAAACGGCGGTTTTTTTGTGCCCGCCACTTTGCCCGTTCCGCCCGCATCTATGACACTCTGCTCCGGCGGGGTTCACCAAACCAACGGGGAGTCAGACATGGCCATCGTTCGTGCATTGGCGGCACCGATCCTGGCAGCAGCACTGGCTGCAATGTTGGCAATCCCGGCGACCGCATTCGCCGATACCCGGTTTCCGGCGTACGGCGCCCAGGGTGACGTGGCCACAGACCTGAAATGCCCTCCGGAGATGTACATCAGCGCCTTCGCGGGGAACACCGGCGCCTGGATCGACAGCATCAAGATCCAGTGCGGGCGGATGACCGCGGAGGGCCGGGTCGGTTCAGACTGGAGCAGCCCTGTGCTGGGCGGCTCGGGCGGCGGTTACAACAACACACGGTGTCCGGATGGAATGGCCGTGAGCGCGATCGACGTCACCCTGACCGACGATGATCGCCAGGTATTCAGTATTTCCCCGACCTGCTATGGCGGCTTCAACGGCGCGACAGGAGCCCCGCACGGTGATCGCGGCAATGTATTTTTGGCGGAGTCTGGACGGCGCCAAGCGGCGGCATCGGCATATCGGATTCGCCTGTCAAAATCCCCGACACGCAGGCCTGTCCTGGCGGAGAACTCGCCACCGGTCTGTCGCTCCGCTATGGCAAGCATGTGAATGCCGCGGGGCTGATCTGCAACAAGATCGTCATGATGGCCGCGGCTCCCGCGCCGCCGCCTCCTCCGATCAAGAGCAGTGGCCGCGCGCTCAGTGTCAACACGCTCGGCTTCGCGGGCACGTGGCAAACCGTGACCGGCTCGGGCGGCCATTTCGCCATGACCTTCCAATTCGTCGGCACGCCCATGCCCGGCCAGCCGCTCCAGTTCATCGGCGCATTCGTCAATACCGACGGAGCGCATCAGTACGACGGCACGCTCCAGGGCAGCGCGGTGTTTCCTTCGGGCGTGCTGAATTTCACGTATTCGCAGCCCGGTATCGAGGCGGCCGGCACGGGCGTGTTTGTCCTGTCGTCCGACGGCAAGACGATCACCGGCACCGGCGTGCACATGAGCAAGGACAGCTTTACCTGGAACGGGACGCGCTAACGAAACCTGTCCAGCCCACCATCCCGGCCAGGCGATCCCTGGCCCAGATGGCCCAAGCACGAGCCAATACGGGTAAATTACCGGAGTACCGTACCGGAGCCCGCCCATGAGACGTCCCATCCACCATCCGGTCATGCTGGCTTTGGTCCTGGCCGTGTCGGCGTGCGGCCAGGCCGAAGCGCCAGCCGTGGCTACCCCGGTGGCCGCGCCAGCCGGGCCGGTAGCGCCGCCCAAGGAAGAGCATGTTGATGCCGGACCGGTGAAGATCGACAGTGGCGGAAAAGTCGCCTTGCCGGCCGATTTCCCCGCCGACATTCCCCTGCCGAAAGGCGCAAAGCTCACCGACGCGATCCGAATGGGCGGCATCAATGTCATCGCCTTCACGCTGCCGACCGATCCGGACAAGACCTTCGCCGCCTTGTTGCCGATCTATGAAGCGCAGGGCTGGAAGAACTACACGCGCGTCGACGGCAAGCCGATGATGGCCTCGGACGGTTACGACAAGGACGGCCGCAAGCTCATCTACACCGTCGTCGTTGACGACGCCGGCAGCAAGGTGAACCTGCGCTATTACCCGGCGAACTGATGATGCTTGCCACGGATCGGAACGCACTCGATCGGATCATCCTTGGGCTCAAGGATATGCCTGGTGCTTTGTTGCCGATCCTGCATGCGGTGCAGAAACATTTCGGCTACATACCGGAAGACGCATTGCCTTTGATCGCCAAGGCGCTGAACCTGTCGCGGGCCGAGGTGCACGGCGTGGTCAGCTTCTATCATTTCTTTCGCACCAAGCCCGCCGGCAAGCGAGTCATCTACTTGTGCCGCGCCGAATCCTGCCAGGCGCTCGGCGCCGTCGCCCTGGAACATCACGTCAAGTCGCGTCTTGGCGTCGACTTCCACGGGACCACGGCCGACGGCGCCTTTACGCTGGAGCCGGTTTACTGCCTTGGCAACTGCGCCTGTTCGCCGGCGCTGATGGTCGATGAAGAACTCCATGGCCGGGTCACCCCGGAAAGCTTCGACACATGGCTGGCCGCGAACGGAAAACCGGCATGAGCACGACCAAAATCTACGTGCCCGGCGATGCCGGCGCGCTTTCGGTTGGCGCCGATGCGGTGGCGCGCGCCATCTCCGCCGAAGCGGAGCGACGCGGCATTGATCTTCGCATCGTTCGAAACGGGTCGCGCGGGCTGTACTGGCTTGAGCCCTTGGTGGAGGTGGAAACCGCGGCCGGTCGCGTGGCCTACGGACCGGTGCAAGCGGCCGACGTAACCAGCCTGTTCGACGCCGGATTCCTGCAAGGTGGCCAGCACGACCTGGCCTTGGGCGCCACCGACGGGATCCCCTGGCTGAAACGCCAACAGCGTCTGACCTTCGCACGCTGCGGCATCGTCGATCCGCGCAGCCTGCCGGACTACCTCGCGCACGACGGTTATCGCGGCCTGGAGCGCGCCCTGGCGTTGAGCCCGGCGGAAATCGTCAAGGCGGTCAGCGATTCCGGTCTGCGCGGTCGTGGCGGCGCCGCCTTCCCGGCGGGAATCAAGTGGCAGACCTGCCTCGACGCGGTGGCAGATCAGAAATACATCGTCGCCAACGCCGACGAGGGCGATTCCGGCACCTTCGCCGACCGCATGCTGATGGAAGGTGACCCCTTCGTCCTGATCGAGGGCATGACCATCGCGGCTCTCGCGGTCGGCGCGACCCGCGGCTACATCTACCTGCGTTGCGAATATCCGCACGCGCAACGCGCGCTCGAAGCCGCGATCGCCGCGGCTGAAAGCGGCGGCTATCTCGGCGCGAATGTGCGCGACAGCGGGCACGCCTTCCATCTGGAGGTGCGCATGGCCGCAGGCGCCTATATCTGCGGCGAGGAAACGTCGCTGCTCGAGAGTCTCGAAGGCCGGCGCGGCATGGTCCGCTACAAACCGCCGGTGCCGGCGATCAGCGGCCTGTTCGGCAAGCCGACCTTGATCAACAACGTCGTCACGTTCGCTACGGTGCCGTTCATCCTGGACCGTGGCGCGGATGCCTATCGCGATTTCGGCGTCGGCCGTTCGCGCGGAACCTTGCCGCTGCAATTGGCCGGCAATCTCAAGCAACCGGGCCTGGTCGAATTGGCGTTCGGACCGAGCCTGCGTGAACTGATCGAGGACTTCGGCGGCGGCAGCGCCACCGGTCGGCCGCTCCGCGCAATTCAAGTGGGTGGGCCGCTGGGCGCCTACTTGCCGGCCGCGCAGTTCGACGTCGCCATCGACTACGAAGCCCTGGCCGCCGTCGGTGGCATGCTCGGCCACGGCGGCATCGTCGCCTTCGACGACAGTGTCGACATGGCGGCGCAAGCGCGCTACGCGATGGAGTTCTGCGCCATCGAGTCCTGCGGAAAGTGCACGCCCTGCCGGATTGGTTCGACCCGCGGCGTCGAGGTGATCGACCGGATTGTCGCCGGCACGCAGCGGGCGCAGAATGAAGTGCTGTTGCGCGACCTGTGCCAGACGCTATTGCACGGGTCCCTGTGCGCATTGGGAGGAATGGTGCCGTTTCCGGTGATGAGCGCGCTCGAACACTTTCCGGAAGATTTCCACCGCTCCGTGGCCGAAAGGAACTGAGCCATGCAATCGATCGTCGATACGGACCTGGGCACCCGCGCCGTCGCCGACGGCATGATTGTGACCCTGCAAATCGACGGCCGCGCCGTGCAAGCGCCGACCGGCACGTCGGTGATGCGCGCGGCGGCGCTGTCCGGGATCAATATTCCCAAGCTGTGCGCGTCGGACATGCTCGACGCCTTCGGTTCCTGCCGGCTGTGCCTGGTCGAAGTCGAGGGCCGCAAGGGCTATCCGGCCTCGTGCACGACCCTGGTCGCTGAAGGCATGCGGGTCAGCACCGAGAGCCCGAAGCTGGCCGAGCTGCGCCGCGGCGTGATGGAGCTGTACATCTCCGACCACCCGCTCGACTGCCTGACTTGCCCAGCGAACGGCCACTGTGAATTGCAGGACATGGCCGGCGTGGTCGGCCTGCGCGAAGTGCGCTACGGCTATGCCGGCGCCAACCATCTTGACGCCAAGAAAGACGAGTCGAATCCCTATTTCACCTTTGATCCGTCCAAGTGCATCGTCTGTTCGCGCTGCGTGCGCGCCTGCGAAGAAGTGCAGGGCACCTTCGCCCTGACCATCCAAAGCCGCGGCTTCGAATCCAAGGTCGCCGCCAGCCAGGATGTTCCTTTCCTGGAATCCGAATGCGTGTCCTGCGGCGCCTGCGTCCAGGCCTGCCCGACCGCTACCCTGTCCGAGAACAGCCTGATCGAGCGTGGCCAGGCCGAACACAGCGTGGTCACCACCTGCGCCTACTGCGGCGTCGGCTGCAGCTTCCGCGCCGAGATGAAGGGCGAACAGATCGTGCGCATGGTGCCGAACAAGGATGGCCACGCCAACCACGGCCATTCCTGCGTCAAGGGCCGTTTCGCCATCGGCTACGCCAACCATCTTGACGCCAAGAAAGACGAGTCGAATCCCTATTTCACCTTTGATCCGTCCAAGTGCATCGTCTGTTCGCGCTGCGTGCGCGCCTGCGAGGAAGTGCAGGGCACCTTCG
>JANYBA010000383.1 GCA_025360985.1 Gammaproteobacteria bacterium
CCTTGCCGGCGAAAAACTGGATGTCGTCGATCAGCAGCGCGTCGACCTGCTGGAACTGGCGCTTGAACTGGTCCATGGACTTGCCTTGCAGGGCCTTGACCATGTCGGTGACGAAGGTATCCGAGCGCAGGTAGAGCACGCGCATGCCCGGATTGGATCTGCGCATGAGGTTGCCCGCGGCTTGCATCAGGTGCGTCTTGCCCAGTCCCGTTCCGCCGTAGAGCAGCAAGGGGTT
This sequence comes from Gammaproteobacteria bacterium, assembly GCA_025360985.1. Lineage (GTDB taxonomy): Bacteria > Pseudomonadota > Gammaproteobacteria > Xanthomonadales > Xanthomonadaceae > Arenimonas. The sequence continues at coordinate 236 of JANYBA010000383.1, forward strand.
GTAGGCGCGGCCGGGATTTTGCGCGACCTGCATGGCCGCGGACAGTCCGAGCTGGTTGCTGCGCCCCTCGACGAAATTCTCGAAGGTGTAGTGCGGATCGATATTGCCCTGGAAATCCACGACCGCGCGCGGCGCAGCCGCGGCTGCGGATGCAACCGCGACAGCCCGCGGAATCGAGCCAACGGTCAGCGCCACCGGCGTCGGCAGGCCGGCGTAGTGGCTGGCCAGTTCGCGGATGCGCGCCAGGTAACGCTCGCGCACGGTATCGACCACGAACGCATTGGGCGCGTACAGGGTCAGGCCCTCGTCCTGGGCAAACGCCTGCAGCGGGCGCAGCCACGCGTGCACGTCCTCTGCGGGAAGTTCCGATTCGAGGTGTTCCAGGCAGCGGGGCCACAAAGAAAGCATGCAAGAGGCCAGGCCGCCGTTGCGGCGCCTGTGGATAAGTGGTCGGGACGGGAAGTCTAGACCTCTCCTTGCTCCGCTGCCAACAGTGTCGAGGTTGACGCAGGTAGGCGCCATTGCTAAGCTTGACAGTCTTTCCGCCTTGTTCCATTGAGATGCCGGCATGGCCACCAAGCGTACCTACCAACCGAGCAACATCAAGCGCAAGCGCGACCACGGTTTTCGTGCCCGCATGAGCACGCCGAACGGCCGCAAGATCCTTGCCCGCCGTCGCGCCAAGGGCCGCGCCCGCCTCTGCGTCTGAGCCATCGCCGCGCCGCGGCGACGTCCTGACCGGGCCGTGATGTCCACGCCCCCGCTGCCTTTTCCCCGACGCGCGCACCTGCGCCGCGCCGCCGAATTCCTGGTGGTATTCGCCGAAGGCGGGCGCGTGTCCGGAACCTGTTTCCGATTGCATGCCCGCTTGCCGGCCGACGCTACCCAGACCCGGCTGGGCGTCACCGTGTCCAAGCGCGTGGACAAGTCGGCGGTGGCGCGCAATCGCTTGCGCCGGCAAGTCAAGGAAGCGTTCCGGCTGCAGCGGGCCGACCTGGCCTTCGGTGACTACGTCTTCGTCGCCAAGCCCGACGCCGCGAAAGCCGACCGCCACGCCGTGCGCAGCGAGCTCTTGTCTTTGCTGGCGCGCGCCCGCACGTTGAAGCCCAACGTCGCCACCGGCACAATGCCGCCCTCCGTTGCGAACCCCGATCGCAAACCCTCCGATGTCTGACAGGCGCCACGCGCCGGGATCGCCTCGTCCATGAAGTTCGCGCATGAAGTTCTCGCAATGAAGTTCTTTCCATGAACCAGACCCGCTCGTTCCTGTTGATCGCCTGGCTGGTGGTCGCCGCCTTGTTGTGGCTGCAATGGAACCAATCGCCCGCGCCGCCGCCAGCCACCGCCCCGACCGCCAACGGCGCGCCCGCGGCAGCGGCGCAGCCTGCGCCGGCTCTGCCTGGCGCATTGCCGGTGACCCTGCCCGGCGCCTTGCCGGCAGCCGTGTCCGGCGCATCGGAAAGCGCGGTGGCGGCGTCTCCCGGTTCGCCGGCGAGGACCATCACGCTGGAGAACGATGTCCTGCGCTTGACCGTGGATCTCGACGGCGGCCGGATGGTCGGTTCGCAACTGCTGCAGTACACCGTCGAGAAAAAGCCCGGCAGTCCGGACGTCGAGTTGCTGAGCAGCGAGCCGGCGCTTTACTACACTGCCGGCGCGGGCCTGATCGTCCAGGACAGCCAGCAACAGCAACGCACGCTTGACGAGCATTTCCAGAGCGAAGGCCAGAGCGCTCGATTCGCGCTCGCGCCGGACGCGGCGCAGATCTCGGTTCCGCTCACCTGGACCGATTCGGCCACAGGCATTGCCGTCCGTCGCACCCTGACCCTGACCCGCGGCAGTTACGCGCTCGCCATGAGCGAGCAGATCAGCAACACCAGCGCCACGACGCAGACCGTCTACCCGTTCGTCGACCTGGACCGCGTCGCGCCGCCGACGCCACCCAAGCACAGTTTCATGACCAATCCGGAGTCCTTCAGCGTCGTCGGGCCGGCCTGGTACAGCCCGGAAAGCAAGTACGAACGCACCCGATTCACCGCCTTCGACAGCAAGAAGCCGCCCGCCACCGACGTCACTGGCGGCTGGATCGCGATGCTGCAGCATCATTTCGTCGCGGCTTGGCTGCCCGACCCGAAGGTACCGCAGCGCTTCGCCGCCTTCACCCAGAGCCACGACGGCAGCACCCTGTACGTGATCCGCAGCGTGGCAGCGCCCCAGCAGCTGGCCCCGGGCACGAGCCAGGCGCGTGAAAGCCGATTGTGGGTCGGTCCCAAGCTGCAGACCCCGCTGGCGCAACTCGCGCCGGGCCTGGAGAAAACGGTCGATTACGGCATCTTCACCGTTATTGCGCAGCCGTTGTTCTGGCTGCTGTCCTGGCTGCACCGCCTGTTCGGCAACTGGGGCTGGGCCATCATCGCGATCGTCGTCCTGCTCAAGGCGGCGTTGTACTGGTTCTCGAAGAAGCAGTACCAGAGCATGGCGCGGATGCGCCAGCTGCAGCCGCGCCTGGAAGCACTCAAGGAACGCTACGGCGACGACCGCCAGCAATACCAGATGGCGATGATGGAGTTGTACAAGAAAGAGAAGATCAATCCGTTGGCGGGCTGCCTGCCCGTGTTGATCCCGATGCCGATCTTCCTGGCGCTGTATTGGGTGCTGATCGAAACCGTTGAACTGCGGCACGAGCCCTGGGTCGGCTGGATCCAGAACCTCACTGCCGCCGATCCTTACTTCATCCTGCCGGCCCTGAACCTGATGGTGATGTACCTGACGCAGAGGCTGACGCCGACGCCGGGCATGGACCCGATGCAGAAGAAGATGATGCAGTTCATGCCGTTGATATTCGGCGTGATGATGGCCTTCTTCCCCGCCGGCCTCGTCTTGTACTGGGTGACCAATGGCCTGCTCGGCCTGCTCCAGCAATGGTGGATGACCAAGCAGTTCGCGACGGCCCCGACCGTTACCCGGTAAGCGCGACGAACCGACACCGGCGGCCTCTGCCAAGATAGCGGCATGCCCGCCGACGCCAACACCGACACCATCGCCGCGATCGCCACCGCTGCCGGCGCCGGCGGCATCGGCATCGTCCGGCTGTCCGGGCCGCGCGCGCGCGCCATCGGCGAAGCGCTGGTCGGCGCCGCCCTGGCACCGCGGCGGATCGCCCATCGGCGCTTCCGCGACCGCGAAGGCGACACCATCGACGACGGCATCGCCCTGTATTTCCGCGCGCCGCATTCCTACACCGGCGAAGACGTCGTCGAACTGCAAGGCCATGGCAGCGCGCCGGTATTGGCGCGACTGCTGCGCGCCTGCGTGGTGCTCGGCGCGCGCCTGGCCCGGCCGGGCGAATTCACCGAGCGCGCCTTCCTCAACGACCGCCTCGACCTGGCGCAAGCCGAAGCGGTCGCCGACCTGATCGCCGCCGGCAGCGACGCCGCCGCGCGCGCCGCGCGGCGTTCGCTCGACGGCGAGTTCTCGCGCCGCGTGCATGCCGTGGTGGAGCAGGTAACGGCCTTGCGCGTGCACGTGGAAGCCACGTTGGATTTCCCCGAAGAAGGCATCGAACTGCTGGCGCAACCAGGCTTGCGCCGGCGCCTCGATACCTGCGCGATGGCATTGGCGCAGCTGCGCGCCGACGCCGGCCGCGGCCTGCGGCTGCGCGATGGCCTGCACGCCGTCATCGTCGGCGAGCCGAACACCGGCAAGTCCTCCCTGCTCAATGCCCTGGCCGCCGACGATCGGGCGATCGTCGCCGCCGTCGCCGGCACGACCCGGGACCTGTTGCGCGAGCCGCTCGAGCTCGACGGCGTGGCCCTGACGCTGGTCGATACCGCGGGCCTGCGCGACTCCGACGACGCCATCGAGGTCGAGGGCGTGCGCCGGGCGCGGGCCGAATTGGCGCGCGCCGACCTCGCCCTGACGGTGCTGGACGCACGCGACGCGACCGTGCCGGGCGCCGTCGTCGCCGCCGTCGCCGGCGTGCCCCAGGTTCTGTGGCTGCACAACAAGGCGGACCTCATGGCGGCACCGCCCGAAGACGATGCGCGTCCGGAAGGAAGGCACCTGTGGCTGTCGGTGCGCACGGGCGCCGGGCTCGACGCGGTAAGGGCGGCATTGCGCGCGGCCGCCGGCGTCGGCGGCGAGGGCAGCTTCAGCGCTCGCGAACGGCACGTGGCTGCCCTGGATCGTGCTGACGCCGCGCTGGCGCTTGCGCAGGCGCGATTGGCCGAGGACCTGGGCGAATTGGCGGCCGAGGAACTGCGCCAGGCACAGCTCGCGCTGGGCGAAATCACCGGCGTGGTCGCCGCGGACGATCTGCTGGGGCGGATCTTTTCCGACTTTTGCATCGGAAAGTGACCGCGGAAACGGAAATGGCTTGACAAACAGGCCAAAGTTTACTCATCTGACCCAAGCTTCATTCCCGACCCTGCGAGCAACCCATGAACGCTGCGACTCCGACCTCCCTTTCCTTCCGTTGGGCCGCCATCCTGATCCTGGGCACGGGCCTCGTGGCCTGCGGCAAGGACCAGGCCCCGGCCCCGGCCGTACCCGCCGCCGCCGCGGCGACCTCGGCGGCCAGTGTCGCCAACGCCGCCCAGGCCGCGGCGGCGCAGCAAGCTGCGGCGCTCGCCGCGCTGTCGGCCGACGAACTCAAGAAGCGCGGCGCCGATGCCCTGCGCGAGCAGCGGCTGTACGCGCCGGCCGGCAACAACGCGATGGAGTACTACATTGCCCTGCGCAAGAAGAGCGACAAGCCCAATGCCTCGGCGGAAAGCGCCCTGATCGACTTGCAGCCGTACGCGGTGATCGCCGCCGAGCAAGCGATCACCCGCGAGGACTTCGTTGAAGCCGAACGACTGCGCTTGCTGATCGCCACGGCCGATTCGCAAGCACCGGCGCTCGGCCGCATTGCCGATGCCATCGCCAAGGGCCAGCAGGCGGTGGCCTTGCGCCTGCAGCAAGCGGCCACCAAGACCGACGACGCCGCCAAGGCGGCTGAAGCGGCCAGATTGCAGGCGCAGCAACAGGCCGCCGCGCCGCCGCCGCCCGCGCCGGCACCGGTCCAACAAGCGCCGCCGCCGGCGCCCGAGCCGGTCCGGCAAGCGCCACCCCCGCAACCGGCGCCGGTACAGCGCGCGCCCAGTCCGATCGTCCCGGTGTTCGCGCCGCAGCCGGCCTATCCGGATGCCGCCTTGAACGCCGGCACCGCCGGCGAGGTCGTGGTCACCTTCACCATCAACACCGATGGCAGCGTCAGCAATGTCAACGTGGTCAGCGCCCGGCCGCGCGGCATCTTCGAACGCAACGTCCGCAACGCGGTATCGCGTTGGCGCTTCCAGCCCATCGACGCGCCACAGACGATCACCCGGACGTTCACATTCAAGCCCTGAGGCGAGCCGCCGTTCGGAACGACCAAGGCCCGGCGCATGCCGGGCCTTGTCGTTTGCGCGGTCAGGCGGAGATGGCCAGGCGCTCGTCCAGGTAGCGGCGCGCGGCCAGCCACCACAGCAGCAGGCTGACCGCGAATCCGGCCGCGAGGTAAACCAGCCATTCGCTGGCGCTGACCGTTTCGCTGCGCACCAGGCGCAGGATCATCTGGTTCTGGGCCAGGAAGGGCACGGTGAATTGCCAGAGCTGGTCCTTGATCGGATTCACCATCAGGACGATCGTCGGCACCATCGGCAACAGGATCAACACGCTCATGTAGCTTTGCGCTTCCTTCACCGACTTGGCGCCGGCGGCGATCAGGGTCAGCAGGCAGGTGCCGACCAGCACGATCGGCAGCAACACCAGCAGCAGGCCGGCGATCGTCCACGCCGACAAGTTCAACTTCACGCCGATCGATGGCCCGAAGGCGAAGCTGAGCTTGAACGCGATCAGGGTCAGCACCAGGCTGAGCAGGCCAACCGAAGTCGCGGCGAGGATCTTGCCGCTCATGATCGTCGCGCGCGCCGCCGGCGTCGCCAGCAAGGGCTCGAGCGATTGCCGTTCGCGTTCGCCGGCGGTGACGTCGATCACCAGCGCCGCGCCACCGAGGAAGCCGGAAAGGATCAGCAGGTAGGGCAGGAAGGCCAGGGCCCGGCCAGTCCGGCTCTCGGGCGTGGCCAGGTCGCGATGGCTGACCCGCAATGCCGTGCCCGCGCCCGGGCTGATGCCGCGCGCCACCAGGCGCAAGGCGCCGGCGGTCTGGCTATAGGTTTCGAGCAGGTTCTCCAGCCGTTTGACCGGGATCTCGGCTGCTTCGCGCGAACTGTCGTGCAGGATCTCGACCGTCGCCGGCACGCTGCCGCGCCACTGCTCGGCGTACTTGTCGCCGATGCGCAGGATGACGTCCTCGCGCTGGCTGCGGATCGCCGCATCCGGGTCGGCGAGCGCCGGCTCGATGACGATGTTCTGGCCGGCGAGCCAGGCGACCAGGTTGGGCGCGTGCTCGGCGCCGAGCACCGGCACCGGCAGGGGTTTTTCCAGTTCGGTTTGCGCGCGATCGCTGGCGAGCTTGCCCATGCCGAGGATCAGCAGCGGAAACAGGATCGGCCCCATCAGCAGGGACACGAACAAGGTGCGGCGGTCGCGGAACAGGTCGGTCAGTTCCTTCGCCGCCACGGTCAGCAAGGGGCTCATGCGTGTAATCCTTCTTCAGACCCGATCGCCTTGACGAAGGCGTCCTCGAGGTTGGTTTCGCCGGTGTGGGCGCGCAGTTCGTCGGGCGTGCCGGCGGCCATCACCCGCCCTTGCGAGATGACCACGATGCGGTCGCACAGGGCGGCGACCTCCTGCATGATG
>JANYBA010000391.1 GCA_025360985.1 Gammaproteobacteria bacterium
GCTCCGCCATCGACCTGGTCGCACAGCTGTCGTGACCTCGCCGCGGGTGATCGTCGGGATGTCGGGGGGCGTGGATTCGTCGGTCGCGGCCCTGCTCCTGCGCCAGCAAGGCGAAGAAATCGCCGGATTGTTCATGCAGAACTGGGACGACGATGAAGCGCATGCACGGGCAAGCGTAGCGGATGGTAGTACGCCGAGAGCCACTGAATGCCGCGCCGAAGACGACCGGCGCGACGCGCTCGGCATCTGCGGGCGGCTCGGCATCCCGTTCCACAGCCGGAATTTCGCCCGCGAATACTGGGCGACTGTATTCGAACACTTCCTGGCCGAGTACCGGGCCGGGCGGACGCCGAATCCCGACGTGCTGTGCAATCGCGAGATCAAGTTCAAGACCTTCCTGGACGAGGCCAGGGCCCTCGGCGCCGAACGGATCGCCACTGGCCACTACGCCCAGGTGGCGCAACGGGAGGGCCGCTGGCGGCTGCTGCGCGGCGCCGACGCCGACAAGGACCAGAGCTACTTCCTGCACCAGCTCGGCCAGGAGCAGCTCGCCGCCACCCTGTTCCCGATCGGCCACCTCCCGAAAACCGAGGTCCGGCGCCTCGCCGCCGAAGCCGGGTTGCCGACCGCCGGGAAGAAAGACTCGACCGGCATCTGTTTCATCGGCGAGCGCGACTTCCGGGAATTCCTCTCGCGCTACATCCCGGCCAAACCCGGGGAAATCCGCAGCGTCGACGGCGCCCGGGTCGGCGAACACGCCGGCGTCTTCTATTACACGCTGGGCCAGCGCGAAGGCTTGAACATCGGCGGCGTCAAAGGCCGGCCCGCGGCTCCCTGGTTCGTTGTTGGCAAGGATGTGGACAAGAATCTTCTAGTCGTCGACCAGGGCACCGACAGCGAATGGCTCATGTCGCGGCGACTGGACAGCGAAGGCGCACACTGGATCGCCGGCGCGCCGCCGGCCGGATCGTTCGAATGCAGCGCCAAGACCCGTTACCGCCAGCCGGACGAACGCTGCCGGGTGACGATCAAGGACGACGGCTGCGCCCGCGTGGACTTCGAATCGGCGCAGCGCGCGGTCACGCCCGGGCAGTCGGTGGTGTTTTATCGCGACGAAGAATGCCTCGGCGGCGCCGTCATCCTCGAGACCGATGCCCGTATCGGCGAACGCCTGTCACAATGGGCGGCATGAGAGATCGCGTACTCGCCCTCGCGGGAATGCTCCAGTCGATTCGCCTGGTCCAGCAGATGGCCGACAATGGCCAGGCCGAAAGCGGACCGTTGGCGACCTGCATCGAAAGCCTGTTTCGTTTCGACGCCGACTCGACCGAAGCCATCTACGGCGATGCCGCCGCCCTTCGAAGCGGGCTGACGCGCCTGGTCGCGCAGCTCGACGGCCATGGCCGGGACACGACCCAGACCCGCATCGCCATGAACCTGCTGCACCTCGAGCGCCGATTCATCGCCGTGCCCGAATCCGTCGATGCCGTGCGCAAGGCGCTGGAAGCGCTGGAACCGCGCTATCGCTCCGACGGCCCGACCCATCCCGACCTCTTGAGCCAGCTCGGCGAGATCTACGCCGCGCAGATCAGTCCCTTGGGCCCGAAAGTGCTGATCCAGGGCAATCCGGTCTACCTGTCGCAAACGGCCCTGGTCGGCGAGGTGCGCGCCTGCCTGCTCGCGGCCCTGCGCTCAGCCGTGCTCTGGCGGCAGTTGGGTGGCAGCTATTGGGACTTCCTGTGGTCGCGGCGGACGATGGTAACCACCGCGCAATCGCTCCTGTAGGAGCGCCCGTGAGCGCGACATCGCGTATAATATTGGCCTCAGCGCGCGTTCTATCCGCCTGATTTCTCAGCCGATTCGCCATCAGGAGCCCTCCATGTCCGACTCCTTCGCCACCCGCGACCAACTGGTCGTCAACGGCAAGTCCCACACGATCTACAGCCTGGCCAAGCTGGGCCAGCGCTTCAACCTGGCCCGCCTGCCATTCTCGATGAAGATCCTGCTCGAGAACCTGCTGCGATGCGAAGACGGCGTGACCGTTACGCCGGCCGCCATCGAAGCCGTGGCGACTTGGGACGCGAAACAGGAACCGGACACAGAGATCGCCTTTATGCCGGCCCGGGTCGTGCTCCAGGACTTCACCGGCGTGCCCTGCGTGGTCGACCTCGCGGCGATGCGCGACGCGGTGGTCAAGTTGGGCGGCTCGGCTTCCAA
>JANYBA010000058.1 GCA_025360985.1 Gammaproteobacteria bacterium
GATCCCGATCGAGGTTGCGATGAACGCCGTACGCCAGATCCAGCAGACCGGGCATGTCACCCGCGGCCAACTTGGCGTGCAGGTCCGCGAGGTGCAGCGCGACGAGATGGCTGAACTAGGCCTGACGCGTCCGGGTGGCGCCTTGGTGAACAACGTCCAGAACGGCAGCGCGGCGGCGAAGGCTGGCATCCGTGCCGGCGATGTCATCACGGCATTCAACGGCAGTGAGATCGTCCATTCCTCCGATTTGCCGCCGCTGGTGGGTGCCATGGCGCCGGGCAGCCGGGCCAAGGTCAAGCTGCTGCGCGACGGCAAGCCGCTCGAACTGACCGTGGTGTTGGAACTGCTCAACGACCAGGTCGCCGCCGCTCCCGATGGCAAGCCGGGCAAGGGTCCTGCGGCCAGCGACGGCAATGCCTTGGGGATCGTGGTGTCCGAAATGGATGCCACAACCCGCTCCAAGCTTGACCTTGCCCCTGGCGAGGGCGTGCGTGTGAGTCGGGTGGAAAACCCGATTGCGCGCCAGGCTGGCCTCACTGCCGGTGACGTGATCTTGCAGGTGGGCAAGATGCCGGTCGGCAGCGTGGTTGCCTACAACGCGGCAGCCAGGAGTTACAAGTCAGGAGACAAAGTGCGCCTGCTTGTTCGAAATGCCGACAGCACCGGCCTGGTGACAGTGCTGGTGCCATAGTGCTAGACGGCAGTGGTCCCGGTCCCAGACTGTTCAGGGCGGTCTGGGGCCGGGGCGCTGTGCGATAATGGCCTGTTTACACAGCCCAACGGCGCCGCGCTGCCCCCATGCAAGCAAATTTCATGCGGAATATCCGCAATTTTTCCATCATCGCGCATGTCGATCACGGCAAGTCGACGCTCGCCGATCGCATCATCCAGATATGCGGCGGCCTAGAGGAGCGCGAGATGGAGGCGCAGGTGCTTGACTCCAATCCGATCGAGCGCGAACGCGGAATCACCATCAAGGCGCAATCGGTATCGCTGCCGTACACGGCCCGCGACGGCCAGACCTACCAGCTCAATTTCATCGACACGCCCGGGCACGTCGACTTCAGCTACGAAGTGAGCCGCTCGCTCGCCGCCTGCGAGGGCGCCCTGCTGGTCGTCGATGCCGCCCAGGGCGTCGAGGCGCAGTCGGTGGCCAATTGCTACACGGCGGTGGAGCAGGGCCTGGAGGTGGTGCCGGTGCTCAACAAGATCGACCTGCCGACCGCCGACATCGAGAAAGTCAAAGCCGAGATCGAAGCGGTAATCGGCATCCACGCCGACGATGCCGTCGCCATCAGCGCCAAGACCGGCCTGAACGTGATCGAGGTGCTGGAGGCGATCGTCCAGCGCATCCCGGCGCCGAAGGATCGCGGCAGCGACAAGCTGCAGGCCCTGATCATCGATTCCTGGTTCGACAACTACCTCGGTGTCGTGTCGCTGGTCCGAGTCATGCAGGGCGAAATCAAGCCGGGCGACAAGATCCTGGTGATGTCCACCGGTCGCGTGCACCAGGTCGACGAAGTCGGCGTATTCACGCCCAAGCGCAAGTTGCTGGCCAAGCTCGGCTCCGGCGAAGTGGGCTGGATGAACGCGTCGATCAAGGACGTGCATGGCGCCCCGGTCGGCGACACCCTGACCCTGGCCAACAATCCTGCCAGCGAAGCGCTACCCGGTTTCCAGAAGATGCAGTCGCGGGTGTTTGCCGGCCTGTTCCCGGTCGACGCCGACGATTTTCCGGCACTGCGCGAAGCACTCGACAAGCTCAAGCTCAACGACGCTGCGCTAAACTTCGAGCCGGAAAGCTCCGAGGCCATGGGCTTCGGCTTCCGCTGCGGCTTCCTCGGCATGCTGCACCTGGAGATCGTGCAGGAGCGCCTCGAGCGCGAGTACGACCTCAACCTGATCAGCACCGCGCCGACCGTCGTTTACGAAGTGCTGACCACCGACGGCAAGGTCATCCCGCTGGACAACCCGGCCAAGCTGCCGCCGGTGACCAAGATCGAGGAAATCCGCGAACCGATCATCCACGCGAACATCCTGACCCCGCCCGACCACGTCGGCAGCATCATTACGCTGTGCGAGGAAAAACGCGGCCGCCAGGTCGGCATCAACTACCTCGGCAGCCAGGTACAGATCAGCTACGAGCTGCCGATGGCGGAAGTAGTGCTGGATTTCTTCGACAAGCTCAAGTCGGTGTCGCGCGGTTATGCCTCGCTCGATTATCACTTCGTCCGTTTCGAGGCCGGCCCGTTCGTGCGGGTGGACGTGCTGATCAACGGCGATCGCGTCGACGCGATGTCGATGATCCTGCACCGCGCCCACGCCGACCGCCGGGGCCGCGAGCTGTGCGACAAGATGAAGGACATCATTCCCCGGCAGATGTTCGACGTCGCCATCCAGGCCACCGTCGGCGCCAACATCATCGCCCGCTCCACGGTCAAGGCGATGCGCAAGAACGTGCTCGCCAAGTGCTACGGCGGCGACGCCACCCGCAAGAAGAAACTCCTCGAGAAGCAGAAGGAGGGCAAGAAGCGGATGAAGCAGTTCGGCAAGGTCGAAATTCCGCAGGAAGCCTTCCTGGCGGTGTTGCAGAGCGACAACAAATAGGGCGCCAGCCCCCAAACCCAGGAACCATCCGTGAGACTCATCCAAGCACTCGGGCACCATTTCGATTTCGCCTTGATCCTGACCATCCTGACCGGCCTCGCCGGGCTGGTCTGGCTGGTCGACGCGTTGTTCTTCGCCAAGGCCAGGAACCTGATGGTCGGCAACGGCGAGGAAGTCACCGTCCCCGGCATCGTCGAATACGCCCGCTCGCTGTTTCCGGTCCTGCTGTTCGTGCTGACCCTGCGCTCGTTCGTCGCCGAGCCGTTCCGGATCCCGTCCGGCTCGATGATGCCCAACCTGCTGGTCGGCGATTTCATCCTGGTCAACAAGTACAACTACGGCCTGCGGCTGCCGGTGCTAAACCGCAAGATCTTCGCGGTCGGCGAACCCAAGCGCGGCGACGTCATGGTTTTCCGCTACCCGGGCATGGGTCCGGACGATCCCGCCGCCGGCACCGACTACATCAAGCGCGTGATCGGCCTGCCCGGCGACGTGGTGACCGTCAGGGACAATCGCGTGACCATCAACGGCGTGGCCGTGGCCTACAAGGAAGCCGGTTACTTCGAAGGCCACGGTTCGGGCCTGGACATGACCGGCTCGGTCATCCTGAACGAGGCGCTCCCGGGCCGGACGCACACTCTGATCGAGTTCCCCGGCAGCGGTTACGATCGCCACGATGGCACCTGGGCGGTGCCGCCGGGCCACTACTTCGTCATGGGCGACAGCCGCGACAACAGCGAGGACAGCCGCTTCTGGGGCTTCGTGCCCGAGCAGAACCTGGTGGGCCGGGCCATGGCCATCTGGCTCAACTGCGAAGGCTGGGTCTGTTCGGACGGGTTCGATTATTCCCGCATTGGCGATACCATTCACTGAAGCCGCGGCCCGGGCGGGCGGCGGAGCGAATCGATAGCGGCGGTCCAAGGGGGTCATCATGTTTGTCAGGCAACGCGGTATCACGCTGGTCAGCTTCATCATCGTGCTGGTGATCGTCGGTTTCTTCGTCTACATGGGCATGGTGCTCGGGCCGAGTTATAGCGAGTACTACGGCGTGGTCAAGAGCATGAAGAGCCTCGCCGCCCAGCCCGACGCCGACAAGCAGGACTTGGGCCGGCTGCAGATCAACCTGCAGAAGTATTTCGACGTCGGATACGTTGATTCGGTCCAGGGCAAGGACCTCAAGCTGATCCGGAACAAGACCCAGAACGAGGTCGACATGAATTACGAAGTGCGCAAGCCCTTCATCTACAACATCGACTTCGTCATCAAGTTCGACTACTCGATACCGCTAGGAACCCCCGACACCCGTGAATGACGGCTTCGGCCATTCCTTCCGCGACCCCGCGCTGTTGCAACAGGCCCTGCGCCATCGCAGCGCGGGGGCGGGGCACAACGAGCGGATGGAATTCCTCGGCGACGCCCTGGTCAACCTGATCGTCGCCGAAGCCCTGCATGACCGTTGGCCCAAGGCCGACGAAGGCGAACTGACCCGGGCCCGCGCCAGCCTCGTCCGCGAATCCGCGCTTGCCGAGATCGCCCGTGGCCTCAAGCTGGGCGATCGCCTGGACCTGGGCCCCGGCGAGATGAAAAGCGGTGGCCATCGCCGCGACTCGATCCTCGCCGATGCCTTGGAGGCAGTGGTCGCCGCCATCCACCTGGATGCCGGTTTCGCGGTCTGCCGCGAAGTCGTATTGCCCTGGTTCGAGCCATTGCTGGCCGAACTTCCCGTGGGCAAGGTCGGCAAGGACGCCAAGACGCGACTGCAGGAATGGTTGCAGGCGCGGCAATTCGCCCGCCCGGACTACGACTTGCTCGACAGCAGCGGCGAGGACCATGCGCGCAGTTTCCGGGTCCGCTGCCGGATCGAGTCGCCACCGCTGTCGGCCGAGTCCGAAGCCGGATCCTTGCGGGCCGCCGAACAGGCCGCTGCCGCGCTCGTGCTCGCCCAGCTCGAGGCCGCGCGATGAGCGCGCCCTATCGGGCCGGGACGGTCGCCATCGTCGGCCGGCCCAATGTCGGTAAGTCGACCCTGGTCAACGCCCTGGTCGGCGCCAAGGTCAGCATCGTTTCGCCGCGCCCGCAGACGACCCGGCATCGCCTCTTGGGCATCGCCACGTTCGAACAGGGGCAGCTCATGCTGGTGGATACGCCCGGCATCCACGGCGCGCAGAAGAACGCCATGAATCGCTACATGAACCGGGCGGCGCGCGGCGCCGTCACCGACGTCGAAGCCGCCGTGCTCGTGGTCGAGGCCGGTCGCTGGACCGACGACGATACGCTGGCGTTCGCCGCGTTGAAGGAGTCGTCGGTGCCCTGCGTGCTGGCGATCAACAAGGTCGACAAGTTCGCCGACAAGGGCCTGCTGCTGCCCTTCATCGCGCAAGTCACCGAAGGCCGCGATTTCGTGGCCGTGCATCCGATTTCCGCGCTCAAGGGCAAGGGCACCGAGGCCTTGGTGAAAACCCTGGTCGGGCTGATGCCGGAATCCGATGCCCATTATGGCGAAGACGAAATCACCGATCGCAGCGAGCGCTTCCTGGCCGGCGAACTGGTGCGCGAGCAGCTCATGCTGCGTCTGGGCGAGGAAG
>JANYBA010000060.1 GCA_025360985.1 Gammaproteobacteria bacterium
CGCAAAAAAGGCGCGCGACGGAAAACTGTCGCTCGAGGATTTGCAAGGCGGGACGTTCACGATCACCAACGGCGGCACTTTCGGTTCGCTGATGTCGACGCCGATCGTCAACCCGCCGCAGTCGGCGATCCTTGGGATGCACGCGATCAAGGAACGCGCGATCGTCGAGAACGGCCAGGTGATCGCTGCGCCAATGATGTACATCGCGCTGAGCTACGACCACCGCATCATCGACGGCAAGGACGCGGTGCTGTTCCTGGTGGACATCAAGAACCAGCTGGAAAACCCGCATCGCATGCTGTTGGGACTGTAACGTCGTTCCCCTCTCCCACCGGGAGAGGGTGGCCGAAGGCCGGGTGAGGGTGCGGTAGCGTCGCGTACCTCGAGCCGAACGAACCCTCACCCCAGCCCCTCTCCCGAGGGGAGAGGGGACAAGAACAAGGATTGATGGACATGAGCGAACAATTTGACGTCGTGGTGATCGGCGCCGGCCCCGGCGGTTACGTGGCGGCGATCCGCGCCGCGCAGCTGGGTCTGAAGACGGCCTGCGTGGACGCCTTCATCGGCAAGGACGGCAAGCCCGCGCTCGGCGGCACCTGCCTCAACATCGGCTGCATCCCGTCCAAGGCCCTGCTCGATTCCTCGCGCCAGTTCCACAACCTGACGCATGGCTTCGCCGACCACGGCATCAGCGCCGACAACCCGCGCATCGACGTGCCGGCGATGGTTGCCCGCAAGGACAAGATCGTCAAACAGTTCACCAGCGGCATCAGCGTGCTGTTCAAGGCGGTCAAGGGCAATCCGGTCACGGCGATCGCCGGCTTCGCCACGCTCAAACCCGGCAAGGTCGTCAGCATCAAGGGCCACGACGGCAAGGTCGCGGAGATTTCCGGCAAGCACGTGATCATCGCGGCCGGATCGCTGCCGATTGAGCTGCCCTTCGCCAAGTACGACAACAAGCGCATCCTCGACAATGCCGGCGGCCTCGACGTGACATCGGTGCCGCGCCGCCTCGGCGTGATTGGCGCCGGCGTGATCGGCCTGGAGCTCGGCAGCGTCTGGCGCCGGCTCGGCAGTGAAGTCACCATCATCGAAGCGCTGCCCGAATTCCTCTCCGTCGCCGACGCCGATGTCGCCAAGGTCGCCGCGCGCGAATTCAAGAAGCAGGGCCTCGACATCAAGCTCGGCGCCAAGCTCGGCAAGGCCGAGGTCAAGGGCGAGGAAGTGCACCTGACCTACAGCGACGCCAGCGGCGAGAAGTCGCTGGTGGTGGACAAGTTGCTGGTCGCGGTCGGTCGCAAGGCCGCCACCGCCGGCCTGCTCGCCGAAGGCACCGGCGTCAAGCTCGACGAACGCGGCCGCGTCGTCGTCGACGAACATTGCGCCACCGGCGTCGAAGGCGTCTGGGCGATCGGCGACTGCGTGCGTGGCCCGATGCTCGCCCACAAGGCGTCGGAAGAAGGCATCGCGGTGGCCGAATTGATCGCCGGCTTGCCCGGCCACGTCAACCTCGACACCGTGCCCTGGGTCATCTACACCGAACCTGAAATCGCCTGGGTCGGCAAGACCGAGACCGAATGCAAGGCTGCCGGCATCCCGTTCAAGGTCGGCAGCTTCCCGTTCGCCGCCATCGGCCGCGCCGTGGCGATGAACGAGACCGCCGGCCTGGTCAAGGTGATCGCCCACGCCGAAACCGATCGCATCCTGGGCATGCACTTGTGCGGCCCGAACGTGTCGGAGCTCGTGCACGAAGGCGTGGTGGCCATGGAGTTCAACGGCTCGGCCGACGACCTCGCCCGCATCTGCCACGCCCACCCGACGCTGTCGGAAGCCGTGCACGACGCGGCGCTGGCGGTCGACAAGCGCGCGATCCACAAGTCGAACTGATTTCCCGGACTGGCCGATCGCAATGAGCGACGCCAATCCGATCAGGAACGTCTCCGACACCGCGCTCTGGGTCGCGATCTACCGCGCCATGGAGAGCGAACGCCCGGACGCCCTCTTCCGCGATCCCTACGCGCGCCGCTTGGGCGGCAAGCGCGGCGAAACCATCGTCGAGACCATGCCGGGCGGCAAGTCGGCCAGCTGGCCGATGGTCGTGCGCACCGCAGTCATGGACGAAATCATCCTGCGCTGCGTGCGACAGGGCGCGCGCACCGTCCTCAACCTCGCCGCCGGCCTCGACGCCCGCCCCTACCGCCTGGACTTGCCCGCCGACCTGCGCTGGCTGCACGTCGACCTGCCGGACATGCTGGCCTATTTCCGCGACAACATGGCGCGGGAAACCCCGCGTTGCCGGCTGGAATTCATCGCCGCCGACCTGCGCGAAGCCGACGCCCGCCGCGATGTGTTCGCGCGCACCGGCGGGCACGGACCAGTACTGGTGATCACCGAAGGCCTTCTGATCTATCTGGAGTCGGAAGACGTCGCCGATCTTGCGCGCGACCTGCACGGCATCGCCGACGCGCGCTGGTGGCTCAGCGACCTGGCCACGCCGATGCTGCTCAAGTTCCTCGCCGGTCGTTGGAAACCCAGCCTCGCCGCCGCGCCATTCCGCTTCGCCCCGGCCGACGGCACGGCGTTTTTCCAGCCGTTCGGTTGGCAGGAAGTGGAATTCCGTTCCAGCTGGGACGAATCCTGGCGGCTGAACCGGAAGATGCGCCTGGCCTGGCTGTGGAAACTCCTGGGCAAATTGCGGTCGAAGGAAAAACAGGATGCCGGCCGCAGGATGTCCGGCATCGTATTGCTGGAGGCAGATCGATGATCCCCGCGCACTTTCGCGCTTTCCGCATCCGCAGCGACGCCGCCGGCTACCACGCCGGCATCGAGAAGCCCACCCTCGACGATCTGTCGCCGGGCGAAGTCGTCATCAAGGTCGCGTACAGCAGCGTCAACTACAAGGACGCGCTCGCCGGCACCGGCCAGGGCAAGATCCTGCGGCGATTTCCGCTCAACGGCGGCATTGACGTGGCTGGCAATGTCGTCGCGTCGACCGATCCGAAGTTTCGCGAAGGCGATGCCGTGCTGTGCACCGGTTGCGGCCTTTCGGAATCCCGCGACGGCGGCTACAGCGAATACACGCGGCTGGAATCGGCCTGGACGGTGGCCTTGCCGGCGGGATTGGACCTGCGCGAGAGCATGATCCTCGGCACCGCCGGATTCACCGCCGGACTTGCCTTGCATCGGATGGAGCAGAAC
>JANYBA010000078.1 GCA_025360985.1 Gammaproteobacteria bacterium
GCGCCGTGGGAGGCGGAGTGTAGAGCTTCCGGTACGCCCTCTCCCCTCACCAGGTAGGAGGCGCTGCCCATGCTGCCGGGGATGACGCCCAGAACGCCCGCCTCGGCAGGCGTCGCGCCTTTGCGGTGGACGACCCGGTCCGCCCCGTCCCGCCAGGCGAAATTGTGGTGGTTCTGAACCGTCGCCACCGGCGTCAGGCCGGAGCGGCGGGCGAATGCCTCGTGGATGATCTCATGGTTGGCCTGCGCGAAGTCCCCAGCCAGTTCCATCGCCGCCCAGTATTCCCGCCCCGCGTCCCCGTCTAAGTCCAGCCACTCGTACATCTTCGGGACGCGCGCCGTCCGGGCCGTCTCCAGCGCGGCCAGATGCATGTAGTGGGTGGCGAGGGCGTAGCCGACCCCGCGCGAGCCGCTGTGCGTCAGCAGGCCGCCGAATGACTCGGGCAGGGGCGCGATGACTCGCGCCCCTACGTCGTCCAGCCTTTCCCCGACTACCAGCTCAGCGAAATGGTTGCCGCTGCCGCTCGTCCCGAGTTGCCGCCCGGCCTTGGCGCGCAGGCCGCGCGTTAGGCCCGTCAGCGCCCAGCGATCTTTGTCCAGGACCGCGTGGTCGGCGATGAGCAGGTCGGCGTCAACATCATCCGGCGCGCTTTGGAAGAGCCGGCCCGCCAGATCGCAAACAACGCCGGCGTCGAAGGCTCGGTCATCGTCGAGAAGATCAAGCAGACCGGCCAGGGCTACAACGCCGCGACCGGCGAGTATGGCGACATGCTGGCCGTGGGCATCTTGGACTCGACCAAGGTCACCCGCACCGCGCTGCAGAACGCGGCGTCGATTGCCGGCCTGATGATCACCACCGAAGCGATGGTGGCCGAAGCGCCGAAGAAGGAAGAGCCCATGGGCGGCATGGATTTCTGATCCAACGCATGCTCGCAATATCGAAAAACCCCGCCGCGAGGCGGGGTTTTTGTTTTGGCGGCTAACGCCGATCCTTGCGAACGTAGACGATCGATCCGAAGCCGTAGGCACTGTTGCTAACGCGCCACCCCCCCCCGAGCACTAGCGGCGATCTCGGTAGCCGATTCTCCAGGACAATGAAGTGACGGGCCAGATATGCCTCCTGGTCAGGGCTAAGCCGCCATCGCAGGCCTGGTCGGCCAGTGCCGTTGCCGGTCAGCACGACGAAATCCGTGCGCGCCAGATTTTCGACGCCTGCGCTTGCGAACTCAGTATCGTAAACCCGATCGCGCCCCGCGACAGCCAGCCAGGCAATGTCGCCCATCGCCACAGTGCCGGGCGGCATCAGGGCTTGCAGACGCACGATGTTGAAAGCAAGAGATTGTTCGCGCGGCAGTGTCAGCAAGACCAACGACGAATGCGCGTAAGGAATCGCCCCGGCCAGCATCGCCAGCAAGGAAATTTGCGTGGCCAACCGTCTCGCCCAGGACGACGCGCCAAAGCGCGACGTGCCGGCGATCGACAGCACCGCCGCCAGCAGCCAGGGCGTCGTGAACCAGAGGTAGGTGTACTTGCCGCGCGCGATGTAGACCATGCAGCCCGTGCTCAGGACGGCGCCAAGAAGCGGTCGCCAGCCATCCATTCGCGGTCGACCGCGGCTAGCGACCATCAACAGCAGCGCTGACATGACGACCCCAGCCACCGCGACCAGGAGGAATCCCGCCAGCCGTCCGGACTGTTCCCACGTTTCGATCAGGGGCCGGGCCGCCGCCGTACTTTGCATGTCGGCAACAAACCAGGCATAGGCGGTGGGATGCGTGGCCAGTATCGGCAGCAAACACAGCGTCAGCACGACGATGCCAGAAAATGTTGCCTCGGTGATTCGCGCGAGGGCTATGGATACGGAGGATTCGCGCAGGGAATGCGCACTTAGCAATGCCCATATGCACGCGAAGGCGAAAGCAGCCCCGACACTGGTCGCGCAACACAGACCGAGCAGCCCTCCGGACGCCAGGTTGCGCAACCGGGAAGGCGCGGGCGCCAACGCAAGGCCGCAGGCCACCATGCCGATGCACATCGCCAATTCATCCGGACGGCCGACGGTGGCGATAGGAAGAACCGCCAGGCCGGCCGCATACGCGCGCCAGCCACCCGCGTCGGGGGCAATGGTTCTGGCGATCCGAATGGTGATGAAACACAGCAGTACGTGGAGCAAACCGTCGTACAGGAAGACCGTCCGCCAGCTGAAACCGAGCACCTTTACGAATAGTCCGAACAGGAACGAATAAAGCGGCGGGTATTGGGCGAAAATCTCTTCGGTCGCCGGAACCGAATCCGAATATCCGGTCACCTCGGGTGCCGCAAAGTGCCCGCTGGATGCCCACTCGCGGCCGGCAGCCTTGAAGAAAAGCTCATCGTTGATCACAAATCGACCTGCAGTCGCCAGCAGCGCCAAATACAAGCAGGCGCCTAGCACGAACAGGGCTGCGAGTCCTCGGTCGACTCGGCTCGCTCTTGGCAGTGTGGGCAAGGCGCTTACTCCTGGGGTGCTGCCGGCAACTCTACCGCCATGCAATCGCCTTGTGCCAACGGCGTGGGCCCAATCTAGGATCGAAATGGTAGCCACTCGCACGGCTGCCTGCGCCATCGGATTCATGGCATCGTAGTCGCGCCCCACGCCAAGGCCGGTCATGCGCGCAATCACCGAATGGCACGATGTCGATCGGCAACGATTCGAATCGGAGATCCAGTCGCAATACCAACCGGCGGTATTGCGAGGAGTGGTCGCGTCCTGGCCGGCGGTCGAACGCGGGCGTGCCTCGGCGCAGTCGCTGCGCGAGTACCTGGCGGCGCGCGACAACGGCAGCGAAGTCGATGCGACGCGCGACGGTGGCGGGGCCATGGTTGGGGCGCCCTGGCGGATCGTGGCGCACTGAGAGTGGTTTGCCGGGCAACAGACCCCGCCGCGAGGCGGGGTTTTTGTTTGGCGATTATCTACCTAACAAACCCACTTTTAGCCCGGGTCAGGGAAAATGGGGCTAGCCGGTCAATTCGTGACCTCCGGCGGAGTAAACGCCCGTTGACCTTGTGGTAAGGTGCCTTAAGTATCCCCGTCAAGCCTTGACGGGGTTTTGAATCTGTGCATGTACGACCACATATAGTTGTTAACAAGCTTCGGCTATTGTGCCGATGGGCCTTCAGGGAGGCCGGTTATGGACAAGGTTACATACAATTCGAGTGAGAGCTTTGAGCGCCTCCAGGCGCTGCTTCACTACGTCTGCGATAAGGCGGAAGACCCCAAGGAGTTGGGCCGCGTCAAGCTCAACAAGGTGCCGTGGTACGCCGATACGATTGCCTACATGATTCGCGGCAGCTCCATCACTGGCGAGCGGTACATCAAGCGTCAGTTCGGACCCGTGCCAGCCAAATTCGTGCCCGCTCTTCGCAAGCTCGAAGAAGACGGCAAGATCGTTAAGGGCAAGTTGACTGTCTTCAATCTCACCAAACACGAATTTACCAGCCGAGAGACCCCGGACCTGAGCAAGTTCACGGCTGAAGAACTGGAGATCATCAATCAGGCCTACGACCACGTGTGCCTCAAGAACACGGCCAAGTCGATCAGCAACGAGACGCACAACCATATCTGGCAATACGCCGAGATTGGCGAAGAAATTCCGCTTCAGACGGTTTTTGCGACTCAGTTTGCCGAGATCACGGAGGATGACATGGCGTGGGCCAGAAGCGAGCTTGAGGAAGCCAAAGCAGCTTAATGGGCGCCAGGTCGATTCGGGAGTCCCATAGAGCTGCTGCGGCCCTTG
>JANYBA010000087.1 GCA_025360985.1 Gammaproteobacteria bacterium
GGCCGCGCGCAGGGCGGCGACCAGCGCGAGCAGCAACTCGTCGTTGAGCGCATTGACCGGCGGACGGCCCAGGCGCAATTCATGGATGCCGTCGTGGCGGAGGTGTTCGATCATGGCATTTTCCTTTTACACCAGTCCTCAGGGAATCTTGACGTCGGGGGCCCAACGATAGCGCACCGTGTAGCGCAGTTTCGTTTCGCCGCCAGCCGGGACCGGGACATCGAAGCTCACGCTCTGGGCATTGCGCTTCTCGAACGGCACGCTGCTGGTCACCATATCCCAATCGGACCAGCGCGGCAGTCCTTCGAGCACGCGCACGGTCACGGCGGCGTTCTTGGCGTTCTTGAGCGTGACCGATACCGTCTCGGTCATGGTGCGGCCGCTGCGGTCGAGCTGGAAATCCTCGCGGGTGCGCTCGGCGTTGAGGTCGAAGACGTTGCCGATCGCGAGCGCGACATCCTCGTTGGCGGCGGTATGGTCGAGGCTGGCTTCGCCGAGGAAGTCGCTGCCGTCGAACATGCGCACGCGCCCGGCCGGCAGTGGCACGCCGAGGCCGGCGGCCTTGCTGTTCTTGAAGCGCAACGTGGCGATCACCGGCTGCTCCTGGCCGTCGCCGGCGCCAAAATTGGCGTCGATGATCGGATACGGCGGGCGCCAGTCGCCGAGCTGGGCGCTGGTTTCGTAGCGGCGTTCGCAGGAAACGTTGGTCGTCGGGTCCACCAGCGGCAGGCGCTGCACGCTACCCTGCGGCAAGGAGCCGGCATTCGGCAGCTTGTAGGCCTGGTATTCGCCTGAGGCCTGCGGCGCGGGGGCCGAATCGGCCTCGACCATTTTTGCGCGTGGCGCCATCGCCAGCATGACTTGTGGCCCGCTGTTGTTGGCGCGATTGGGCTCGCCGGCCACCAGGGTCAGCATGACGTCGTTGAAATCTGCGCCGGAGCGGTTGACCACCATGGCCGCGCCTTCGAGCGACATCTTGCAAGCCTTGCCGAGGCCCTGCGCATTGACGTTGTATTCGGCGCGCCAGGCCAGGCCGGCAGTAGCGTAATTCAGGCCGAATTCCTGGCGGCCGGCGCGGTCGCTGGCCAACGACCAGTTCATGGTCGGCTCGTTGACCACGCCATCGGGCATGCGCGGCAATTCGAAACTGGAATAGCCGGACAACACCTTGATGCGGCCATCGGGCAGGCGCAATGTCAGGCCGTTGCCGGCGGAAACCAGCACGCCGGTGAGGGTCTGGCGCTCGTTGCCGACCGATTGCTCGACCACCACCGTTTGGCCGACGGCGCGGCGCAGGAGTTCGTCCTGGCCGGCGACCGCGAAATCGAAGCGCTGGCCGCGAACGCTGGCGCTGCCGACCGGCTTGAGCAACACCGAGCTGGCGTCGAGCGCGCGCGGCAATCCGCCGACGGAGACGAGGTTGTCGCCCGCCTTGAGGTCGAACCCGATCCGGCGCTCGACCAGGGCAAACCCGGAGCCCCCCGGTTGGCCTTCCGATTGCGAGACCGAATCGAAATCGCCGCTGTAGACGGTGAGGTTGGCGGTACTGGCGGAGGTTGGCATGGCGGCGGCGATCATGGTGGTGGCGAGAGCGGAGGCGAGGGCAGTGTGTTTCATGGGGGCTCCTGGTGGCGGGGTTATCATAGGCCATGAACGCGCGACGGCTATTCCTGGGGTTGCTGTGCTATGGCTTTGCTTCAGCTGCCGTTGCGGCGGCTCCGGCTTGCCAACCGGTGGTCGAACAAGCCTGGGTGCGCGCGCCGCCGCCGGGCGCGAGCACACTGGCCGCCTACGCGACCGTGAAAAATCCTTGTGCCACCGCGGTCGCGATAGTTGGAGTTTCCGGTGCCGACTTCGGCATGGCGATGATCCACCAGACTTCGGTTGAAAACGGAATGAGCCGGATGCGTGCCGTTGGCTCGTTGGCAATTCCGGCCAGGGGCGAGGCCGTGCTGGCACCTGGCGCTTCCCACATCATGTTGATGCAGCCCAAGCGGAACTTGAAGGAAGGCGACAAGACGCGCCTGTCGTTCCGGCTCGCTGATGGTCGCGAAATCGCCGCGGATTTCGTCGTACGACGTAACTAGGGCGTGTTAACACTAAATGGATATTGATGGTATACTTTGCGGATGGAGATTTCCCAAGCGCAATACGCATTGATTGCCTCTGCTTTGCCGGTACAGCGCGGCAACGTGAGCGTCACCAACTACGATGTGCTCAACGCG
>JANYBA010000096.1 GCA_025360985.1 Gammaproteobacteria bacterium
GGGGAGGAGCAAGCTTGGCCGGCGTCGCGGCCGGAGCCGCTCCCACAGAAGGCGCGCCCGAGGCTTCGATGAGGGCAACGACCGCGCCTTCCGAGACCTCGTCGCCGAGCTTGAGCTTGAGTTCGCGGACGATGCCGGCGAACGGCGCCGGCACTTCCATGGTCGCCTTGTCCGATTCGAGCGTGACCAGGCCCTGGTCCTTCCTGACCGCGTCGCCGGGCTTGACCAGCAATTCGATCACCGGCACGTTGCTGCTGCCGCCGAGGTCAGGTACCCGTACTTCCTTCAGCTCCGCCATGGTGCATCCCGCTCCCGAACGCCAGGCGCCCATTGTGGCCCGGTTGCCCGCGGCGGCCAACCATCGCGGCCGGCGCGTAAAAAAACTCCCCGGGGTCGGGGAGGGAGAGGACGGGCATTGGCGAACCAGCGGGGCTCAGGGCGCGCGCGCTGTCTCGGTATGGTCGATGCTCAGCAGTTCCAGGCGGCCGCCGGCGGGCAGGCGGTAGTCGATGGCATTGTCGATCGCGTCCATGCGCGTGAGGCGCAGGCAGATGGCATCGGCCAAGGGCTCGAGCGCCCGGGCGCGGGCATCGATGTCATGGTCGAGCGTCCGGCTCATCCGGTCCATGCGTGCTTCCATCGCGGCGCGTTCGCCGTCGCTGGCGAACACCGAGCGCACGGCGAGGCTGACCGCGCCACCGACGATTTCGGGCACGAAACGGGTGACGATCGGCTCGATCGCATCCTCGATGGCGTTGCGGTCGTGGCTGAACATGAATTCCGGCCGCGAATTGATTTCGCGCAAGGCGATCGCTCGGGAGCGCTCCAGGTTGGCGATGGCGCGATTCGGATCGCTGGCCAGGGCGCGCGCGACTTCGCTCAGGGCGTCGAAGGCGATGCCGACCGCGGCGGCGGCGACCTTTTGCGATTCCGGCAGCAGTTGCCGCAGTTCGGCTTCGAATTCGCGGACCCGGTCCTGGTCCTGCGGCGACAGCGTCGCGTCGCGACCATCCACAACCAGGCGGCCGGCCGCCATCGAGATCCGGCCCGGACGATGGTCGTCCTGCGCGAACACGAAGGCATCGCCACTGACGCTTAGGTTGTAGTGGGAATCGATGTCGCAGCTCGAATGGACCTCGTGGCGGGTGTCGTGCGCCTGGGCCGCGCCAGCAGCGAGCGCGATGGTCAGGGCCAGGAAGATTCGTTGCATGGCGCTTTCCGATCCGTTCGAAGTCGATGGCCCCAGCTTCGCATCGCGACCGGGAATATGAACGTGCCGATCGATGGAGTGACCAAAGTCATGGTTCGTGAACGACTCGAAAAAGTTCACACGCCGTAATGTTCGGGCTCACTGCCGATTCATGGCCGGATTGCCAATCTTGCCGGGCCGTCTCCCCCAATCGGCAAACCAACCCCCGAAAGAAAAAGGAAATGACCATGAGAATTGCCACCCTCACCACCATTGCACTGTTTTCCGCGCTCGCGGCCGGAACCGCCAGCGCCGACGGTTTCACCGGCACGCTTGGTTACGAAAACGCCCGCCCCGGCGGCAACAACGGTTCGCTCAACGGCGCGGCCAACAACGTCGATTCTGATTGGGGGATCACGGGGAGCCTGGGCTACGGTTTCGACAAGCATTGGTCGGCGGATTTCTGGAGCGGATTGAACAAGTTCCAGCATACGGTCAGCCAGCCCGGCGTCGGCGATGTCGCCCGGGTCGACGAGCGGCCGATGGCCTTGACCGTCGACTACCACTTCCTGCCCGAGAGCAAGTTCAATCCCTTCCTCGGCGTCGGCTACGGCTGGACGAACGTGTCGAACGAAAAGGGACTCGGGCCGCTCGCCGCCGACACGATCAAGGCCAAGAACGACAGCAGCGTCAGCTACGTCCTCGGCGCCGACGTCCCCTTGAACGACAATGTTTTCCTGCGCGGCAGCGCCCGCCATCTCGACGCCAACAGCGCCGTCACAATCGACGGCACCCCGTCCGGCAACCTCAAGGTCGATCCCTGGGTCTACGGACTGAGCGTCGGCTTCAAGTTCTGACGGCTTGGTCGGAACGAATGAGCATACGGGGCGCGCAAAGCGCCCCGTGTTCTTTGGCTTGGCGCCAGCGACGCGTATCCTAGGCGCCATCTACCATCGCGAGTGGCGCCGTGCCCTTGATCGAAACGATACGTCGCACCCCTCCTGGCGATCGCGCTGCTGGCCCTGCTGATGGCGCTGGCGTTCCAGGGCAGCCGCGGGCTGTGGGACCCGGACGAAGGCCGCTACACCAATGTCGCCCTGCAGATGTTGCGTGGCGGCGACCTGGTGACCCTGTACCGGCACCACGAATCCATGCATTTCACCAAGCCGCCGGTGGCCTACTGGGCGATGGCCGCGAGCATGGCGACGTTCGGCCGCAACGAATGGGCGGCGCGCCTGCCGATGGCGATCGCCTTCGCGCTTACCGTGCTCATGGTGTTCCGGCTCGGCCGCACCTTCGTGCCGGACCGGCCCTGGCTGCCCGCCCTGATCTATCTGTCGGCGCCGGTCCCCTACTTCGCTTCGAACACGATCAATACCGACACCCTGCTCGCGGCCACCGAAGCGCTGGCGGTGCTGTGCTACGTCCAGGCGCGCTTCGCCGGCGGATCGCCGCGCTGGCTCGACGGCATGTGGGCGGCGTTTGGACTGGCGTTCCTGACCAAGGGGCCGCCGTCGCTGCTGCCCTTGCTGGCGATCCTGGTATTCCAGTTCGGCCACCCCGGCACGACGAAACTGTTGCGGCCGCTCGGCCTGGCGGCCTTCGCCCTGGTCGGTGGCACCTGGTTCGTGGCGGTCTGCCTGATGCATCCAGGCCTGTTCGATTATTTCCTTGGCCATGAAGTGGTCGCGCGCATCGCCAGCGACGAACTCGATCGCCACCCGCAGTGGTACGGCGCATTCGTGGTCTATGGACCGACCCTGTTGATCGGGCTGCTGCCGTGGCTGCCGCTGGCGCTGTGGCAAGTCTGGAAGCACCGCCGGGAAGACAGCGCTGCCGTGCCGGCCGAGCGCCGCTTCCTGTGGTTCTGGTTGCTGATACCGCTGGCCGTGTTCTGCCTCGCGCGTTCGCGCCTGCCTTTGTACCTGTTGCCGCTGTTCGTGCCGATCAGCCTGCTGGCGGGGCGGGCGCTGGCGCAGAACGCCGTGACGCGTCGCGCGATCTGGCTGTTTGGCGCCTGGTTGCTGCTACTCGTGGCAATGAAGTGGATCACGGCGTTTCCGCCCGGGCAACCGTTGGCGATTCCCGCCAACCAGCATTCGTTGCAGTACCACCTCGCGAAGACGGCGAATGATTTCATCTTGGGCATGCGCAAGAACAATGCCGCCAACCTCGCCGCGCAGATCGCACCGCTGTTGCCCGGACCGGCGCAGGAAATCATCTTCATCGAGGACAAGACCCGCTACGGCCTGCACCTGTACCTCGGCGCCGAAATAGAAAAGGTCGGTTTCAAGCCGTTCCAGAAAGCGATTTCCGATGCCGAATTCGACAAGACCCTGGACCAGTCCCTGCACGAGTTGCACGGCGGTCGCGTCTACTTCTTCAAGCGGGCGAACGACGGGTTCTTCCTGGCAGCGGTCCGCGCGGCCGGAAAGGAACCTTTGCTCCTCGGCGTATTGCACGATCCCAAGGACCGCGACGACCAGGACCGGATGATCTATACCTTGGCCGGGGATTTCCCCGACCAGCGTCAGTAGCCGGTCAGGGCGCCGGCAAGGGCGCGTTGGCGGTCGGATTGTCCTGGTTTTCCTTGAGCCAGAGCATCGAACCGTGGACGCGGGCGTAACCGCTCGGGTGGTCGTAGAAGATCACTTCCTCCCAGTAACCGGGATGGATCTTGCGGTAGGTGCTCAGGCGCATCGCGGCCATCGCGAAACCGTTGGGCTCGCGCGCCGCGTTCAGGCCGAAGGCGTCGGCTTCGGCTTCGGCCTGGCGCACGATCGAGTTGACCAGGGGCGTGGCGACAAAGAAGAACGTCGAGATCAGCGCGGCCGCCAGCGGCAGGCCGGCCGGATCACTGCGGCCTTCGACGCCGAAACGCCGGCCCCAGCGCGCCTGCGCCCAGTCGAAGCTCAGGTGCACGAACAACAGGCCGAGCGTGATCACCAGGGTCAGGTACACCGTCAGGCGCAGGCCATGGTTGAGCACGTAGTGGCCCATCTCGTGGCCCATCACCGCCTTGATCTCCGGCAGCGAGGTCTTGTTGACCAGGTTGTCGTTGAGGCTGACCTGGGTGGTGCCGGCGAAGCCCGAGACATTGGCGCTGACCCGGGTGGTCTGCTTGGAAGCGTCGAACCATTCGACGTGCTCGGTCGGGATCTGGTTGGCGTTGGCAAGCGACAGGATGGCCGCGCGCACCGGGCCTCCGGGCAGCGGCTTGTAGTCGTTGAACAGCGGCGAAATGAACACCGGCACGACCATCGAGAACAGCAGGATGAAGACGAAAGCGAAGACGCCGGCGCGCATCCACCAGCGCTCGCCGGCGCGGCGCACGGCGTTGTAGACGCCGACGATGACCAGCGGCACGATGATCATCGATACCATCAGTCCCTTGGTCTGGTCCCACAACCATGGCAGCAGGGTCTGCGTCGCCAGGCCGTACTGGTGCTCGCGGTAGAAGCCTTCGTACACCGCCTGCGGGATGCCCAGCACCCAGGTCGCGAGGAGGAAGACGAAGCCGACGATCATGGTGGAGACGAAGCGCCGCGCGCTCACGCGCTGTGCCCAGGACGTGATCCTCGCCCAGCGCCCGCCCGCAAGGAGCAGCCACGACATGCCGATGCCATAC
>JANYBA010000031.1 GCA_025360985.1 Gammaproteobacteria bacterium
CCTGCTGCACCAGCGCGACCAGGCCGATGTAGATCACCGCAATCAGCGACAGCGCGATCACCACCCAGGCGTAGTCATGGCTGGCATCGGGCACGATCGGCAGCGAGAAGCGCAGGAAGCCGTACCCGCCGATCTTCAGCATGATCGCCGCCAGGATCACCGAACCGCCGGTCGGCGCCTCGACGTGCGCATCCGGCAACCAGGTGTGGACCGGGAACATCGGTACCTTCACCGCGAAGGCGATCAGGAAGGCGAAGAACAGCCAGGTCTGCTCGCGGATGTCCAGCGGCAAGGCAGCCAGGTCGGCGAGCTGAAAGCTGCCGCCCTTGAGGTAATGGTAGATCAGCCCGACCAGCATGAACACCGAGCCGAGGAACGTGAACAGGAAGAACTTGACGCTGGCATAGACGCGGCGCGGACCGCCCCAGACACCGATGATGATGAACATCGGGATCAGCATGGCCTCGAAGAAGGCATAGAACAGGATGGCGTCGAGGGCACAGAACACGCCGATCATCAGTCCTTCCAGGATCAGGAAACTGGCGAAGTACTGGTGCACGCGCCGGTCCACCGAGGTCCAGGCGCCGAGCAGGACCAATACGCTCACGAAACTGGTCAGCACGATCAAGGCGATCGAGATGCCGTCCACGCCCAGGTTGTAGCCGATGTTGAACGTCTTGATCCACTCGTGGCTTTCCCGCCACTGCATCACGCCACTGGCGGCATCGAAGCCGTTGAACAGCCCCAGGCTCAGCACGAGGGTTGCGACGGCGATCAACAGCGCGAACAGCTTCGCCTGCGTGCCGCGCTGGTCGCCGAACAGCAGGGTCAGGGCGCCGCCGAACATCGGCACCCAGATCAACAGGCTCAGCAGTGGCAGGGACTGGAAAGACATCAGTGGTTCCTGGTCAGGCCGGGGCGTGCCAACGCGCCAGCAGCGCGAGCAACACGATCAGGCCAAGGATCATGGCGAAGGCGTAATGGAACAAATAGCCGGTTTGCAGGCGACGCAGCAGGTGGGCGCTGCGGTCGACCAGCCAGGCCGAACCGTTGACGATCACGCCATCGATCAGGCCGGCGTCGCCGAAGCGCGCGGCCAACCGGCCCAGGCCGAGGCCGCCCCCGGCGAAACCCTTGATCCACAGGTCGTCGAAGCCGTACTTGTTCTCGAGGATGCGCACGATCGGCGCGAACATCCGGCGCGCGGCGTGATGCGCGTTGGGCCAAGGCCACAGGTACAGGGCCGTCGCGAGCGCGAAGCCGAGGAAAGCCAGCAGGAACGGTGGCGCGAAAATATTGTGCAAGGCGAACTGCGCCCAGCCGGGATATTCCTCGGCCCACGCCGCCATGGCGCCATGCTGCGGCAGCACCTGGATCGCGCCGTCGAAGAACCCGCCCTTGAGCATCGGCCCGGCGGTGAACGCGCCGATCAGCAGCGAGGGTATCGCCAGCAGGATCAGTGGGATGGTAACCACCAGCGGCGATTCCCTGGGTTCGACCCCGTGGTGCCCATAATCGTCGTCGTGGTGCTCGTCGTCATGGGTACCGGCGTTCGCGTGAGCGTGAACATGCGCGTCGTCGGCGTGGTCCTCGTGCGCTTCGGCATGACGGAAACGCTCTTCGCCGTGGAAGGTCAGGTACAGCAGCCGGAAGCTGTAGAAACTGGTCACGAATACGCCGAGCAGCACGCTCCAGTAGCCGTAGGTCGCAATCCAGTCGTGCGCCTCGTGCGCGTGGTGCGCGGCGGCCTCGATGATCGTGTCCTTGGAATAGAAACCGGACAGGAACGGCATGCCGGTCAGGGCCAGCGTGCCGATCCACATGGTGATGAAGGTGATCGGCATGTACTTGCGCAGGCCGCCCATCTTGCGCATGTCCTGCTCGTGGTGCAGGGCGATGATCACCGAGCCGGCGCCGAGGAACAGCAGGGCCTTGAAGAAGGCATGGGTCATCAAATGGTAGACCGCGGCCGAGTACGCCGACACGCCCAGCGCCACCGTCATGTAGCCGAGCTGCGACAGCGTCGAGTAGGCGACCACGCGCTTGATGTCGTTTTGGACGATGCCGATCAGGCCGGTGAAGAAGGCGGTGGTGGCGCCGATGAACAAGACGAAGTCCAGCGCGGTTTGGCTCAGTTCGAACAGCGGCGACATCCGCGCCACCATGAAAATGCCGGCCGTGACCATGGTCGCGGCGTGGATCAGCGCCGAGATCGGTGTCGGGCCTTCCATCGAATCCGGCAGCCAGACGTGCAGCGGTACCTGCGCCGACTTGCCCATGGCGCCAATGAACAGGCAGATGCAGATGAAGCTGACCACCTGCACGTCCCAGCCATGGAAGCCGAGGAATCCGACTGCCGGCAGGATCTGGGTCGCGACACCCGCCTGCGATGACGCCCCGGCGAATACCGTGCCGTAGTCGAGCGAGCCGTACCAGAACAGCACGCCGGCGATGCCAAGCAGGAAGCCGAAATCTCCGACCCGATTGACCAGGAAGGCCTTGAGGTTGGCGAAGATCGCGCTCTCGCGCTTGAACCAGAAGCCGATCAACAGGTACGACACCAGGCCGACCGCTTCCCAGCCGAAGAACAGCTGCAGGAAATTGTTGCTCATCACCAGCATCAGCATCGAGAACGTGAATAACGAGATATAGCTGAAGAAACGCTGGTAGCCGGGGTCTTCCGCCATGTAGCCGATGGTGTAGACGTGTACCAGCAACGACACGAAGCTGACCACCACCATCATCATCGCGGTCAGGTTGTCGATCATGAAGCCGACGTGGGCCGAGTACTTGCCCAGTTCGAACAACGCGTAGACGTCCGCGTTGTATGGATCCGTCTCGCCCGCGGTCAACTGCCACAGCACCTTCGCCGACAACAGGAAGCTCACCGCGACGCCGCCTATCGTCACCGAATGCGCGCCGGTGCGGCCGATCTGCCGGCCGAACAGGCCCGCGATGGCAGCGCCGACCAGCGGCGCCAGCACGATCAGCAAAAGGGTCGCCTGGGACAACGTGTATGGCATCCGGTCAGCCCTTCAACGAGTCGAGTTCGGCGACATTGATCGTGCGCCGGTTGCGGAACAGCGTGACCAGGATGGCGAGGCCGATCGCCGCTTCGGCCGCCGCCACCGTCAGGATGAAGAACACGAAGGCCTGGCCGGAGACATCGCCACGGAAGCGCGAGAAGGCGACGAAATTGACGTTGACCGCCAACAGCATCAGCTCGATGCACATCAGCAGGACGATCAGGTTCTTGCGGTTGATGATGATGCCGGCGACGCTCAGGCAGAGCAGGATCGCGCCGAACACCAGGTAGTGGTCGAGGGTGATCACGGGCGCTCCTCCCCTTGCCGTGGTTCGGCCTTCATCTTCACCAGCCGGACCCGGTCCTCGCGACGAACCAGCACCTGGCGCGCCGGGTCCTGGGTCTTGGTGCCGCTGCGCCGGCGC
Source organism: Gammaproteobacteria bacterium (assembly GCA_025360985.1). Classification (GTDB taxonomy): domain Bacteria; phylum Pseudomonadota; class Gammaproteobacteria; order Xanthomonadales; family Xanthomonadaceae; genus Arenimonas. The sequence continues at coordinate 3,451 of JANYBA010000031.1, forward strand.
AGGGTCAGCATCACCGCCACGACGATGGCCACCGTCAGGATCACCGCCGCGATCTCGAACGGCAGCATGAATTGCGTGAACAGGGCCTGGCCGATCCACTGGATGTTGCTCATGTTCGCCGCCGCGGCCGGATCGACCGCCCCAAGCGCGACAGCGGGCGAGGCCCCGCGCACGCCGAGCAGGCTGACCACTTCGAACAGCAGGATCGCCGCCACGGTCACCGCGACCGGGAAGTTGCGGGCGAAGCCCTCGCGAAGCGGCGCGGTATTGACGTCGAGCATCATCACTACGAACAGGAACAGGATCATCACCGCTCCGACGTAGACCAGGATCAAGACCACGCCGAGGAATTCGGCCTGCAACAGCAGCCACAGGCAGGCGGTCGAGAAGAAGGTGACGATCAACGACAGCACGGCGTGGACCGGATTGCGCAGTCCGATCACTCCGAACGCCGAGAGCACGGCGAAGGAGGCGAAGAACCAGAAGGCAGCCAGTTGCAATGTCATGTCGGTTCCCCTGCCCTCAGCGATAAGCCGCGTCGGCGGCGCGGCGGGCGGCGATTTCGGATTCGAAGCGATCACCGATGGCGAGCAACTGCTGCTTGTTCACGATGTTCTCGCCGCGGTTCTCGAAATGGTATTCGTGGATGTGCGTCTCGACGATGGAATCGACCGGGCAGCTTTCCTCGCAAAAGCCGCAGTAGATGCACTTGAACAGGTCGATGTCGTAGCGGGTGGTGCGGCGGGAACCGTCCGCGCGCACGTCCGAGTCGATGGTGATCGCCAAGGCCGGACAGACCGCTTCGCACAACTTGCAGGCGATGCAGCGCTCCTCGCCGTTCGGATAGCGGCGCAGCGCGTGTTCGCCACGGAAGCGCGGCGACATCGGGTTGCGCTCGAACGGGAACTGCACCGTCATCTTGGGTTCCCAGATGTGCTGCAGGGCAAGACCCAGCGCGCCGGCGAAGTCCATCAGGGCCGCGCCCCTGACGGCCTGGCTGATGCGGGCGGTGAAACTCATAGGCTACCCTCTCT
>JANYBA010000150.1 GCA_025360985.1 Gammaproteobacteria bacterium
ATCCGGCCGATCCGGCGATACACCGCGGTGTTGCTGGTCGTGCGCAGGAACTCGCCCTTTAGCCACTCGGCGTTGGCCTGCCGATACGCTTCGATGTCTTGGTCAAGCGCATGGCGGATGGTCGCGGCGACGTCGAAGCCAAAGTCAGCGGGATCGACCCAGCGCGCGCCATCGAGGATGCCGCGCCGCACGGTGGTCGGTTCCGCGTGATAGATCGGGATGCAGCCCGCCTGCACCGCGCCGACGAATTTCTCCGTGAAGTAATACGACTCGATAGTGTTCTCGAGGCAGACGCAGGCCTTGTACCTGGACATGAGCGCGACGCGATGCCGGCCGTTCCATTGCCCTTCGACCTCGCCACGATAGTTTTCGGGCGGGCCGGCCACCGCCTCCTCCTGCGCTCGGAACGACTGCCACGCGACCCGACGGCCGAACAGGTCGACGCCGGGATCCGTGATGAAACTCAACCTCGTCGCCTCGTCCTGAGTTCGTCGCGATGGCGGCCGTGCGACGTTCGAGACGATCGCGCAAGCGCGAGCGATCCGATCGGGATTGCGGTCCACGGACAGCTCGCCCGGACGGTCGATATGGGTCACGTGCGGCACGCGAAATGCCGGATCCGGATGGCCGTGCCAGAGGAATTCCGCGAGTCCCAGCCGGTCGCGGTAGTGCTGGATTTCCGGGGTCTTGAACGCGTCCGAGGTCCACGCCTCGGTGCGGTACAGGGCCTTGCGGCGCGGAAACTCCAGCAGCTCGGGGCGTGGCTTGAAATCGCAGAGCAGCGCATCTGCCTCGGCCACAGAAAACGACCCGGAAAAATGCAGGTCGTCGATGCGCAGGTCGGTTTCCTGCCACGGCACCAGATGCTTGATCCGAAAAGTCATGCCGAGCAATCGCTACAACGCCCGGTGCACGGCTTCGCCGAACAACCCGGTGACGTGAGTACTGTCGTTGAGCCGCACGACCTCGAGGTTCTCGGCGTCCGGCCCTTCGAGCAAGTTGAGCGTGGTCGGCGCCTGCCGGAACGACCACAGCCGCGCCAACGGCAAGCCGAGAATGCGGCAAAGCAGGACGCGATTGACCGCGTCGTGCGCGACCACCAGCAACAGGTCGTCGGCACCGAGCCCAGCGCAGGCATTGGCGAACGCCGGCCAGCAGCGATCGGACACCATCCGCAGCGATTCCCCGCCCTCGCCCGGCATCACCACGCGTTCGGGTTCTTCGCGCCACAGATTGATGCGGAAGGGATCGCGCTCCTGGATTTCGCTGGCGAGCAGGCCTTCCCAATCGCCATGGCCGATTTCGCGCAGGCCATCATCGAGCAGCAAGGCATGCGCGCGGTCGGCGCCCAAGGCGAGTTCGGCGGTGAGGCGCGCGCGCGCCAGGGGCGAGCTGACGGCGCGGGTGATCGCCACGTCGCGCAGGCGCTTGCCGAGGCGTTTGGCCTGCGCTTCGCCGCCCTTGGACAGCGGAATGTCGCGCTGACCCTGGTAGCGGCCCTCGGCGTTCCAGCGGGTTTCGCCATGACGGGCAAGAAGAATTCGCATGGCTCAGACCTGCTGCAGGGAAAGGACGCCGGGGATGGCGCGCAATGATGCCAGCTGCGGCTCATTCATGGGTCGGTCGATGGTGATCGCCGCGCGCGCCTGGCCGTCGCCGGCCGCGCCCAACGCGAAGTTGACGATGTTGATGCCGGCGCCGCCGAGGTGGCTACCAACAATACCGATCATGCCGGGGCGGTCCTCGTTGCGCATGAGCAAGACGTGCGCCTGCGGGTCGAATTCGATCTCGACGCCGTCCAGGCGCACGACGCGCGGGCCACGATGCAGGGTCGCTTCGATTTCGCGCGCGCGCGTCTCGCCCTCGATGCGGATGCGCAGCAGGCGGTCGAAACCGTCGCCATCGCCGCCGAGCGTTTCCGACACTTCCAGGCCGCGCGCAGCGGCCTCGTGCAGGGCATTGACCGGCGTGACGCGACCCGACGCGGAACCGAGCAGGGCCGCGACCAGAAGGCGCGTGAGCGGACGCGTATCCAGGGCTTCGGTGCGGCCGGCGTAGGTGATCCGCAGTTTGGTCGGAGCCGGCACCAGGCGCGAGGCGAGTTTGCCGAGCGCGGTCATCAAGGGCATCCACGGCCCGACTTCCTTCGCGGCCTCGGCGGTGAGCGGCGGCAGGTTGACGCAGCCGGCAACGGCGCCGGTCTGGAGGAAATCGATGATCTGTCGCGCCAGGATCGTGCTCACGGCCTGCTGGGCCTCGCTGGTCGAGGCGCCGAGGTGCGGCGTGAGGATCAGCTTGGCGCTGCCGCGCAATGGCGAATCCTTCGGCAATGGCTCGGTGACGAACGTATCGAGCGCAGCGCCGGCCAGGTGGCCTTCGTCGAGCAGGCGCAGCAAGGCCTCTTCATCGACCAGGCCGCCGCGCGCGGCATTGATCAGGTAACTGCCCTTCTTCATCAGGCGCATCTGCGCCTCGCCGATGATGTTGGTGGTCTCCTTGGTGCGCGGGATATGCAAGGTGATGATGTCGGCCCAGGCCAGCAGGTCGTCGAGCGGTTTCATCGCCACGCTCATGCGGCCGCTGGCGGTCGCCGGCAGGAAGGGATCGTAGGCCGCGACTTGCATGCCAATGCCGGCGGCCTTGCGCGCCACGGTGGCGCCGATTCGACCAAGTCCGATGACACCGAGTTTCTTGCCTTCCAGTTCGAAACCGGTCAAGCCCGCTTTCGGCCATTCGCCCGCCTTCATGCCGGCATCGGCTTTCGGAATATGGCGGGCCAAGGCGAACAGCAGCGACACCGCGTGTTCGGCGGCGGCGAGCGTATTGCCATCGGGCGCGTTCATCACTGCGATGCCGCGGGCGGTGGCCGCGTCGACGTCGATGGTGTCGACGCCGGCGCCGGCGCGGCCGATCACCTTCAGGTTCGTGGTCTTCGCCAGCGATTCGGCCGTGACCTGGGTCGCGGAGCGGACCAGCAGGGCGTCGACGCCTGCGAGTCTGGCGGAGAGGACGGCCGGGTCTTTGATCGGATCCGCGGTTTCGACCGTGAATCCGGCTTGTTTGAACAGATTCAGGCCGTCGGCATGGATGCCGTCGAGGGCAAGGATACGCATGGGAAGCTCCAGGGGTGGGATACGGAGGGAAGCTGGCGCGCCGGATCAATCACGGACGCGGGGACCCCATGCACGAGGTAGAAAGCCCTGGAAAGGCTTGGAATATGGGCAACCGGAACGAATGCTGCTGTTGCGGCGGCCAGGAGACGGGGCGTCATGCGCATGGGAGTCCTGTACCAACGATGGGGAATCTATCACACTGCATTTCCGAAATGGAGAACCCCATGCAATCCAAGCCAGTCGTGATTCCCGCGCTAGTCCTCGCCGTGCTCGTCGGTGCTGGCTGCTCCAAGAACGCGACGCCGCCCGCGGCCGAGGCTTCCCCTGCCCCCGCCGAAACGGCAACCGCCGCTCCCGCCCCCGCGCAACATGCGACGGCCTGCGAGCTGATTACGGCAGCGGAGATGTCGACGATCCTCGGCGGCACCGTGACGACGTCCGCGGGCGGCAACGAAAGGCCGCCGTCCTCGACCGAATGCATCTACACCTCAGCCGGTGGTGCAGCGCCTGGTGCCGGTCTTGACGAGGTGGCTGGACCCAACCCCTACGCCGAGGTGGAAGTCGACTGGGGCGGTGGCGATCCGCAGGTCCTCGGCACCGCTGCCGGACTCGCCAATGGCGCAACTGCCATGGACGCGGCCAATCCGCTGAAGGGCCTGGGCGATCGCGCCTACAAAGTGACCGCCGACCAGGTTTTCATCAGCACCAAGGGAGATCTGATGATGATCCGATTCCCAAGGCGGTCCGAGGATGTGAGCGCCAAGGCACGCAAGATCTTCGAGACCGCCGCGTCGAGAAAGTAAGGCCTGGACGACATGTATCCGGTAACGCTTTCCGAGTCGTTTTTTCCGGCCCAGCACGACGACCCCGTGCGCAATACCACGGTCGGCGGCATCCTGCGCGAAGCCGCCGAAGACCGTCC
>JANYBA010000344.1 GCA_025360985.1 Gammaproteobacteria bacterium
CTCGCCGCGACGCAGCGCGAAGTTCCGGAAGGCGATCATCCGGGTATTTTACCCGTTAGCATCGGGGTATGCCGCACGAAGCCTCACTACTGACCCTGCTCGCCGCCGGCGCCGATGCCGTCGTGCTGGCCGAACGCGAACTGGCCTATTCGATGGCCGAGATGGTGACCGGTTCCGAACTTCCGGCGCGCGAGGCCTAGCCGGCCTCGGGTCAGCTCCGCGGTTTTTTCGAACGCTTGTCCAGGATCTTTTCCTGGAACAGTGCGCGGAAATCGCCGGGAAACCTGGCCAGGACGAACAGCGCGAAGGCGATCTTCTGCAGGAAACTGTAGTCCTCGCCGAACCGGCGCAGATAGCGCGGCAGGAACTGCATGCGGCCCGGGCGCACGGTCAGCCGGTGCCAGGGAATGCTGATGCTTTCCCGGTTCGAAAGCGTGGTGCCGTCGTAGCCAAAAAAGACGAAGGTGCGGTACGCGGTGTCGTCCCGCAGCGACTCCAGTGTGCACGGCCCGGAACCGACCACGACGTCCCTGAATTCCTCGCGCACGAAGACAAGATTGCAAGGCGTCGTCGCCGCCAGGCAATAGCCTTTCCCGGCCGCCAGGCGGACGATCGCTTTCGCGCTGTTGCCCTGCTTGACGGCGAAATCGGCCGGCTGGACGAATTCGATTTCGTTCGGAATGCTCGGATTGAACTCGATGCAGACGACCTTGGGCCGATGCAGCACCAGCGATTCGAGGATGTGGTAATCGCAGCCGTCGATGTCGATCGAAAGAAAATCGAAATCGCGCGGGATCGGCGTGCCCTGCAGGATGGCATCCAGCGACGACGCGCCGTCGAGCGTGACGAAACGGCAGATCTTGATCACTTCCGGCTGAGGGAGGTTTCGGCAAAGCTGCTGGTACTTTGCCTCGTCGCCTTCGATCAGCACGGCCCGGAAATTCTTGTTCCTGATCAGGTTGCAGGTGTTGGACAAATAAACGCCGTCCATGGCGCCGAACTCCACGCACCAGCCATCCAGCCCGGTGGAACTGCCGATGCGAGCGAGGATTTCTTCGACGATTCCGTCCTCGCCGAATTGGGAATGGACGGATCTCGCAAACGAGTTGATCGTGTTCAACGGTAGGCGCGCTCGCGGGAAGTTCGCCGATTATTGGCTCACTCCTTGCGGAACACCAGCCCGCCGCCCTGCGCATCCACGACCACCGTATCGCCCTGGCCGAATTCGCCGGAAAGGATCCTGTTCGCCAGCGGATTCTCCAGCTGCTGCTGGATCGCGCGCTTGAGCGGCCGGGCGCCGTAGACCGGATCGAAGCCGGCGTCGCCGAGCAGGGCCAGCGCCGCGTCGCTGATTTGCAGCCCGATTTGCCGCTCCGCCAGTCGCCTGGACAGGTAGGCGGTCTGGATCTTCGCGATCGCGCGGATCTGCTCGTGGCCGAGCGGATGGAAGACGACGATGTCGTCCAGGCGGTTGATGAATTCAGGGCGGAAGTGGTTCTGCACCGCCGCCATCACCGCTGCGCGCATTTGCGTGTAGGCCTCGGGCGAGTCGCCGATGCGGTCGGAGATCTCCTGGATGTTCTGCGAACCGAGATTAGAGGTCATCACGATCACGGTATTGCGGAAATCGACGGTGCGGCCCTGGCCATCGGTCAGGCGGCCGTCGTCGAGCACCTGCAGCAGCACGTTGAACACGTCCGGGTGCGCCTTCTCGACCTCGTCGAGCAGGATCACGCTGTACGGGCGACGCCGAACGGCCTCAGTGAGGTAACCTCCCTCCTCGTAGCCGACATAACCCGGAGGCGCGCCGATCAGGCGGGCCACGGAATGCTTCTCCATGAACTCGCTCATGTCGATGCGCACCATCGAATCGGTCGAATCGAACAGGAATTCCGCGAGTGCCTTGCACAGTTCGGTCTTGCCCACGCCGGTCGGGCCAAGGAACAGGAAACTGCCGTTCGGCCGATCGGGATCGGACAGCCCGGCGCGCGAACGCCGGATCGCGTCGGCGACCGATTTCACCGCCTCGTCCTGGCCGACCACGCGCGTGTGCAGCGCGCCTTCCATCTGCAGCAGCTTCTCGCGCTCGCCCTCGAGCATCTTGGACACCGGGATGCCGGTCCAGCGCGACACCACCTCGGCGATCTCTTCGGCGGTCACCTTGTCCTGCAGCAGCTTGAAACCTTGGGTTTCGGCTTCCTGCGCGGCCTTGAGCTGTTTCTCCAACTCGGGAATGCGCCCGTACTGGATCTCGCTCATCTTGGCGAAATCCTGCTGGCGGTGCGCGGCATCGAGTTCGAGTTTGGCCTGTTCAATCTGCTCCTTGAGCTTCGTTGCACCTTGCAACGTCGCCTTCTCGGCCTTCCATATCTCTTCGAGGTCGTTGAATTCGCGTTCGAGCTTGCCGATCTCGGTCTCGAGGTCAGCCAGGCGTTGCTTCGACTCCTTGTCCTTCTCTTTCTTGAGCGCCTCGCGCTGGATCTTGAGCTGGATCAGGCGCCGCTCCATGCGATCCATTTCCTCGGGCTTGGAGTCGATCTCCATGCGGATGCGCGAGGCCGCTTCGTCCATCAGGTCGATGGCCTTGTCGGGCAGCTGGCGGTCGGCGATGTAACGGTGCGACAAAGTCGCCGCGGCGACGATCGCCGGATCGGTAATCTCGACGCCGTGATGTACGGCGTAGCGTTCCTTCAGGCCGCGCAGGATGGCGATGGTGTCTTCGACGCTGGGTTCGCCGACAAACACTTTCTGGAAGCGACGCTCGAGCGCAGCGTCCTTTTCGACGTACTTGCGGTATTCGTCCAGCGTGGTCGCGCCAATGCAGTGCAACTCGCCACGCGCCAACGCCGGCTTGAGCATGTTGCCAGCGTCCATCGAGCCTTCGGCCTTGCCGGCGCCAACCATGGTGTGCAACTCGTCGATGAAAACGATGGTCTGACCTTCGTCCTGCGAAAGCTCCTTCAGCACGCTTTTCAGGCGCTCTTCGAATTCGCCGCGGTACTTGGCGCCTGCCAGCAGCGCCGCCATGTCCAGCGACAGCACCCGCTTGTTGCGCAGGCTTTCCGGCACTTCGCCGTTGACGATGCGCTGGGCGAGGCCTTCGACGATGGCGGTCTTGCCGACGCCGGGTTCGCCGATGAGCACCGGGTTGTTCTTGGTCCGCCGCTGCAGGATCTGGATGCAGCGGCGAATCTCGTCGTCGCGGCCGATGACCGGGTCGAGCTTGCCGATGCGGGCCCGCTCGGTCAGGTCCATGGTGTACTTCTTCAGCGATTCGCGATTGCCTTCGTCCGCCTGCGATTGCACGTTCTGCCCTCCCCTTACGCCTTCGATGGCGGCTTCGAGCGCTTTGCGCGTTCCGCCGGATTGCTTGAGCAGCTTGCCCGTCTCGCCCTTGTCTTCACACGCGGCTAGCAGGAAGAGCTCGGAGGCGATGTACTGGTCACCACGCTTCTGCGCCTCTTTGTCCGCCACGTTGAGCAGCGTGTTGAGGTCGCGGGAGAGCATCACTTCGCCGGGCGTGCCTTCGACTTTCGGCAGGCGCGCAATGGCTTGGGTGAGCGCGGTCTTAAGTGCAGGCGGGTTGGCGCCGGCACGCTGGAGGATGGAAGCAATCGAGCAGTCGCCCTGGTCGAGCATGGCTGACAGCAGGTGCTGAGGCTCGATGTACTGGTTGTCGTTGCCCAGCGCCATGCTCTGGGCTTCGGCCAGCGCTTCCTGGAATTTGGTGGTCAGCTTCTCGAATCTCATTGCCGTGTTCCTGTAATGGTTGACAGGCAGATGGGGCCTTGGAGGCCCATTTCAACCGAAGGCGCGCGGACCGGCTTGATTCAGGTCAAGCGGGTTTGAAGTCAGCCCATGGCGCGGTAAGTGAGGAACCCGAGGAAAGTTGCTGCGAGCGACCCGAAGAGGTGGGAGGCGGAGTGCAGGAGCGCGGCGCCGACCTGGCCGCCCATCATGAGCTGCACCGACTCGGCCGAGAAAGTCGAGAAGGTCGTGAGGCCCCCGAGGAACCCGGTGATGCACAGCAGCCGCCACTCCGGGGCGATCGCGGCATGGGCGGCAAAAAAAGCCACCGCCACGCCGACGAGGTAGCCGCCGACGATATTCGCCGCAAGCGTCCCAAGCGGCAGCGCCGGAATGACAGGATTGAACCAGGTGGACAGCATCCAGCGCAGCCAAGCACCGAGCGCGGCGCCTACCCCGACCGCGAGGACAGCCGCCGCAGTCAATCGTCCCCCTTCACTTCCAGCGGCCGGCCGAAGCGTCGTCGGAGTCCTTCGCCTCGACCCAGCGCGCGCCTT
>JANYBA010000188.1 GCA_025360985.1 Gammaproteobacteria bacterium
GGCCGCGCCCTGGTGGCGGCGACCGAACGCGGCATCTGCGCGGTGGCGCTGGGCGAAGACGAAACGGCACTGCTGGCGGAACTGCGCGGCGAATTTCCCAAGGCCGAGATCGAAAGCGTGCAAGCCGGACGCGACGATTTCCTGGCGCCGCGCGTGCGCGCGGTCGCCGATGCCCTCGCCGGCCTGAGCGGGCGCGTGCCGCTGGAGTTGATCGGCACCGCCTTCCAGCAGCGTGTGTGGCAAGCGCTGATGAAGATCCCGCGCGGTGAAACCGTCAGCTATGCCGCGCTCGCCGACCAGCACGGCCAGCCGCGCGCCGCGCGCGCCGTGGCCCGCGCCTGCGCGCAGAATCGGGTGGCGGTGCTGGTGCCCTGCCATCGGGTGATCCGCGGCGATGGCACGCCCGGCGGTTATCGCTGGGGGCTGCCGCGCAAGGAGCGGCTGTTGCGCGGCGAGCGCGCCGGTTGAACGCGTTGTCTTGATGCCGCGCTATTTCTTGCGGCGCGCCGGCGCCTGGGTCGGCAGCGCCAGGCCCTGCTTGATGGTGTCGAAGACCAGTCGCGTTTCGTAGCGCTTGACCGTGCCTTCGTCGACGAACAGGCGCTCGGCGACCTCGCGGTAGTGGGCGACGCTGCGGGCGACGATGATCGCCAGGTAGTCCCACTGGCCGGCCAGCGCGTAGCACTGCTGGACCTCGGGCGCCGCGCGCATGCGGGCGCGGAAAGCCGAATGCAGGCGGAAAGTATCGCGCTCCATCGTCACCCAGACCGCGGCCAGGGTCGCCGCCGGCAGCAGGTCGGGATCGAGCACGGCGACCTGGTGCAGCAGGCCGCTGGCGCGATAGCGCTTGATGCGTCGCTGCACGGCGCTGGCCGACAGGCCGACGGCGTCGCCGAGCGCGGTCAGGGTGGTGTCGGCATCGCGTTGCAGCAGTTCGAGCAGGCGATGGTCGAAGCTGTCGAGCGTCAGTGGTTTTTCCGTCACGCAAAAATATTGCGTCCAGACGCATGATTTTTCAAGTGGCGTTCTGCCGGCGGCGCTAGCCTGTGCCGGCGTTGCCGTGGATTCCTTTGGACTGACATGAACACAATCGCCGCCGCCGCCAACCTCGTCCGGCGCCAGCCCGCCAGCGGCGCCTGGCTGGCCTTGGCCGCGGTTTACCTGATCTGGGGCTCGACCTACCTCGGCATCCGGATTGCCCTGGACGGCTACCCGCCGTTCCTGATGGGTTGCCTGCGCTTCCTCGCCGCCGGTGGGCTGTTTTACGGCTTCCTGCGCTGGCGCGGCCGGCCGGCGCCGACCCGGGCGCAGTGGCGCAACGCGATGGTGCTCGGCGTATTGATGGTACTGCTGGGCAACGGCCTGGTGAACTTCGCCGAACAGACCGTGAGCACCGGTCTGTCGGCGATCGCGATCGCCTCGATGCCGCTGTGGGCCGGCATGTTCAGCGCCTTCCGCGGCCGCCACCCGAGCCGACTCGAATGGCTGGGGCTGGGCCTGGGTTTCGCCGGCGTGGTCTGGCTCAACCTCGGCAGCGCCATGAGCGCCAGCGTGCCGGGCATGATCGCCTTGCTGGCGGCGCCGGTGGCCTGGGCCTTCGGTTCGGTCTGGAGCCGGGACCGCGACCTGCCGGATCCGTTCATGACTTCGGCGACGCAGATGCTTTGCGGCGGCGTGATGATGGGCGTGCTCGGGTTGGCACTGGGCGAGCGCATGCACGCGCTGCCGTCGATGGAATCGACCTTGGCGGTGGTCTACCTCGCGCTCTTTGGCTCGATCGTCGCCTATTCGGCCTACGCCTGGTTGCTGCACCATGTGCGGCCGGCGCTGGCCACCAGCTACGCCTACGTCAATCCGCCGATCGCGGTGCTGCTCGGCGCAGTCACGCTGGGCGAGCGCGTGGACTCGCACATGGTCGGCGCCATGCTGGTGATCCTGGCCGGCGTGTTGATCATCACCCGGGCCAAGGCGCGCGCGGCGTGAGTCCGATGACGAGCGAGACGCGGCGCGGTCTGTGGGTGGCGATCGCCTCCTTCGTGTGCTGGGGCCTGATGCCGCTGTACTGGCATTTGCTCAAAGTCGTGCCGGCGCTGCAGATCGTCGCGCACCGCATCGTCTGGAGCACCTTGCTGGTGGTCGCGTGGTTGCTCTGGAAGCAGGGCCGCGGCTGGTTGCGCGCGGCGCTGGCGCGGCCGCGCGCGATCTGGATGCTGGCGCTGAGCGCTCTGCTGATCGGCTTCAACTGGAGCCTTTATATCTGGGCGGTCAACGCCGGCCACGTGGTCGAAACGAGCCTCGGCTACTTCATCAACCCGCTGCTCAACGTCGTGCTCGGCGTCGCGCTGCTGCACGAACGGCTGCGCGGCGCGCAATGGCTCTCGGTGTTGCTCGCGGCGGTCGGCGTGACCTGGCTGACCGTGCACTTCGGTCAGCCGCCGTGGATCGCGATCTGCCTGGCGCTGTCGTTTGCGCTGTACGGCTTGCTGCGCAAACTGCTGGCGATTGATGCCGTCGCCGGCATGGGCGTTGAGAGCGTGTACCTGTTCGTGCCGGCCTTGTTGACGCTGGTCTGGAGCGAAGGCCACGGCCAGGGCGGTTTCTTCAGCACCTGGGGCGCGGGCGTGGTGGCATTGCTGGTGTTCGGCGGCGCCTTGACCGCGCTGCCGCTGATCGGATTTTCCTTCGCGGTGCGGCGCGTGCCGCTGTCCACCGTCGGCTTGATCCAATACATCGCGCCGACCCTGCAATTCCTGACCGGCGTGTTCGTCTTCCACGAAGCTTTCGACCGCACGCGCCTGGTCGGCTTCGCCTTCATCTGGGCGGCATTGGCGATCTACGCCAGCGACGGGCTGTGGCGCGCCCGGCGCCGGAATACGCTGGCTATCGCCTGACCGCGTTCCGGTCGGAAGCTCCCCGCATGATCAATACCACGACCGTGAACGCGCTTGCCCGCTTCCCGCTACAGCTGGAAGCGCACTACGCCGCCATTCCCGCCGAGTTCAAGCATTGGGCTCCGCCCTCGTGGAACGGCGTGCCGAGCGAGCCATTCACCGCGATCGAGCAGGTCTGCCACGTTCGTGATGTCGAGGTCGACGGCTATCACGTCCGCATTCGTCGCTGCCTGTCAGAGCTCCATCCGTTCCTGCCCGACCTCGGCAGCGAGGCCCTGGCCGTGCAGCGCGCTTATGCCCGAGCCGACGCCGCCGA
>JANYBA010000249.1 GCA_025360985.1 Gammaproteobacteria bacterium
CGATTTTCGGGCCCTACCCGAATTTCAACTGGACGCCGGATTCGAAATCGGTGGTGGTCTGGGCGCAGGGCAAGCTCTGGCGCGTCGACATGGCCAGCGGCGCCCACGCGCAGATTCCGTTCAGCGCCGAGGTCTCGCAGAATCTCACCGCGCCATTGCGCTTCGCCCACACGCTCGACGGCGACAGCTTCTCGCCGAAGATGATCCGCGATGTCGCCACCAGCCCCGACGGCAAGACCCTGGTCTTCCACGCCATCGGCCAATTGTGGAAAAAGGCGCTGCCCGGCGGCGCGCCGGTGCGTTTGACCGGCGACGCGGCGCATTTCGAATACCAGCCGTCATTCAGTCCCGATGGTCGCAAACTTCTCTACACCACCTGGTCGGACGTCGACCAGGGCGCGATCCGTGAGTTGGAGCTTTCCAGCGGCCAGTCGAAGGCGCTGACGACCGAGCCGGGCTTCTACTACGGCCCGCGCTACGCCAACGACGGCCGGCGCATCGTCTATTCGCGCCAGCCCGGCGGCCAGCTGACCGGCAGCCTGTGGTCCAACACGACCGGCGTGTTCGTGGCCAATGCCGACGGCAGCGGCGCGCAGAAGGTCGCCGACGACGGCAGCGATCCGCAATTCAGCGCCGACGGCAACCGCGTGTTCTTCCTGGTCGGCGGCGGCAGCCTCGACAAGACCCTGAAGTCGGTCGGCCTGCACGGCGAAGAAGCGCGCGACGTGCTCAAGCTCAAGTACCCGGATTTCGTCACGATCAGCCCGGACGGCAAGTCGGTCGCCTTCAGCGAACTCTTCCACGCCTACGTCGCGCCGCTGCCGCAGACCGGCGGCGCCATCGAATTGTCCAAGGACAGCGACGCCGTGCCGGTGACCAAGCTCAGCGACGGCCTCGGCACCTACCTGCACTGGTCGGCCGATTCCAAGACCCTGCACTGGATGGTTGGCGACAAGTACTTCAGCCGGCCGATCGGCGGCAGCGCCGACGTCGGCATCGCAGTCGGGCTGGCGGTCGCCAGCGATGCGCCCGGCGATGTGATCGCCTTCAGCGGCGGTCGCGTCATCACCATGCGCGACGCCGAACACAGCCAGGAAGTGATCGAGGACGGCGTGGTGGTCGTGCGCGGCCACGACATCGTCGCGGTCGGCAAACGCGGCGACGTCGCCATCCCGGCCGGCGCGCGCGTCATCGACACCACCGGCAAGACGATTTACCCGGGCGTGGTCGACGTGCACGCGCACTCGGCGCACTTCAACACCGGCGTGGTGCCGCGGCAGAACTGGGCCTACTACGCCGACCTGGCGTTTGGCGTCACCACCGTGCACGACCCGTCGGCGACCACCGAGACCGTGTTCACCCAGTCGGAAATGCAGAAGGCCGGCGTGCTGGTCGGGCCACGGGTGTTCTCGACCGGCACGATCCTGTACGGCGCCGACGGCGACTTCAAGGCCGTGGTCGATTCGCTGGCCGACGCCCGCGCCCACCTGGCCCGGCTCAAGGCGGTCGGCGCGTTCAGCGTCAAGAGCTACAACCAGCCGCGCCGCGAACAACACCAGATGATCAACCAGGCCGCGCGCGAACTGGGCATGGAAGTGGTCGAGGAAGGCGGTTCGACCTTCAACTTCAATATCCCGATGATCATCGACGGTGTCACCGGCGTCGAACACAACATCCCGATCGCGCCGCTGTACCGCGACGTGGTCGAGACCTGGCGGCAGACCGACGTGCGCAATACGCCGACCCTGATCGTCAACTACGGCGGCATCATGGGCGAGTACTGGTGGTACGGCCACGACAACGTCTGGGAAAACGCCAAGCTGGCGAAGTTCTTCCCGCGCGAAACGCTCGATGCCCGTTCGATCCGTCGCGAGATCGGCCCGGACTGGGACTACTACCACCTGGAGGTGTCGCGCCAGGTCAAGCGCCTGCGCGATGCCGGCATCCACATCCAGGTCGGCGGCCACGGCCAGTTGCAGGGCCTCGGCACGCTCTGGGAAATCTGGATGCTCACGCAAGGCGGCATGAGCAACTGGCAGGCGCTGCGCGCCGCCACCATCGACGGCGCCGATTACATCGGCTACGCCAGCCAGTTCGGCTCGCTCGAAGTCGGCAAGCGCGCCGACATCGTCGTGGTCGACGGCAATCCGCTGGAAAACATCCGCGCCACCGCCGACACCGCCTACGTGATGGCCAACGGCCGCCTGTTCGACGCGAACACCATGGCCGAGATCGGCGGCAAGCAGCGGCCGGCGCCGACCTTCTTCTGGCAACGGCACGGTTCCGGCAACAGCTTCGGCCAGGAGGCGGGCCCGGCCAGCGACAGCGATTGATTCAATGAAGACGCGTTACTACCTGCGCCTGCCCAATCCCGCCATTACTCGCGGCGACGATCCGACGTTGGCGTTCCACAGCGTCGGCGCCGAGGGCTTCGCCACCGAATTGCAGGAGGCGCTGCGCACGAGCGCGCTGTTCCTGCGCTGGCAGGCCACGCTCGAAGATCCGGACGACGCCAATGCATCGCTAGCGGCGACCGACCCCGACGCGACCGTGACCGGCAGCCAGGCGGACCTGCACGTGGACCTCGTGATCACGACTTCGCTGCCCGGCGCGGTGTTCAAGCAGCGCCTGCGCCTGCTCGCCGGCAACCACTGGCAATTGCGCGACGTGACTGCGGGTTGAGTTGCAGGAGTGCTCACGCGCACCACTCCATGCGCATCGCCACCCCGTTCGTCCGGCGCAACGTCATGTAGGAGCGGCGTGAGCCGCGACCTCCGAGCCGTGCGCTACTTCTGATCGATCTCGATGTTTTCCTTGGTGCCGCTCTTGGACACCGAGAACATGATGCCGACGCCGACCAGGATGAC
>JANYBA010000309.1 GCA_025360985.1 Gammaproteobacteria bacterium
GTCGAGTTCCTCCGAGCCGCCCGCCAGCATCGCCACCTGCTTGCCGGCGCGAATCGCCTCGTAGGCATAGCCCAATCCCTGGCTGCCCGACGTGCACGCGCTCGACGTCGTGATGATGCGGCCGGTTATGCCGAAGAACACGCCCATGTTCACCGGTGAG
The DNA here is from genome assembly GCA_025360985.1 of Gammaproteobacteria bacterium. Lineage (GTDB taxonomy): Bacteria > Pseudomonadota > Gammaproteobacteria > Xanthomonadales > Xanthomonadaceae > Arenimonas. The sequence goes on from JANYBA010000309.1 coordinate 161, forward strand.
GTGTGGCTCATCATCTTGATGTAGGTCGTCGCATTGATGTACTGCGTGTTCATTTCGGCGAGCATCCGGCCGAAGTCGCTCATCGACGATGGCGTGCCGGCGGAGGACCCGTGCGAAATGCCGACCTGGCCGCTCTTGAGGAACGGATCGCCGAGCAACCCGGCATCGGCGAGCGCCATCTCGCTGGCGCGCGTGGCCATCAGCGCGACCCGACCCATGCTGCGGATCGTCTTGCGATTGTAGTGGTCGGGCAACTCGAACGGCGCCGCCGGCACGCCCAGGCGCGTGTTGAGCCCCTTGTACGCGCCCCACTCCGGGAATTGCTTGACACAGTTGCGACCGGTGCGCAGGCGCGCCTCGACCGTCGGCCAGTCGTGGCCGAGGGGGCTGATCGCGCCGCGGCCGGTGACCACTACGCGGCGCGTGCCGTTGTTGTCCATCAAACCATTCCCCCGTTGACCGAGATGACTTGCCGCGTGATATAGCCGGCGTCCGCCGACATGAGGAAACTGCACAGCCCGGCGACGTCTTCCGGCCGGCCGACGCGGCGCATCGGGATCATCTTCATCGCTTCCTCGACGAGGCCGGCATCGATCATGTCGGTTTCGATGAGCCCCGGCGCGATGCAGTTGACGGTGATCTCACGCTTGGCGAGTTCGAGCGCGAGCGCCTTGCTGGCACCGATGATGCCGGCCTTGGCCGCGCTGTAGTTGGTCTGGCCGCGATTGCCGGCCACGCCCGACACCGACGACAGGGTGACGATGCGCCCAGGCGCGCGTCGGCGCACCATCGGCATAACCACTGGCTGCAGCACATTGTAGAAGCCGTCGAGGTTGGTGCGGATGACGCTGTCCCACTCCTCGCCGGTCATGGCCGGGAAGGCATTGTCGCGGGCGATTCCGGCGTTGCAGACGACGCCGTAATAGGCGCCGTGCGTTTCGATGTCCGCCCCGATGCTGGCGGCGCACGCGTCGCGGTCGGCGACATCGAAGCACAACACCCGCGCGCTCCGGCCACTTTGTTCGATTTGTTCGGCAACGGCGTCGGCTTGCTCGCGTTGGCTTCGGCAGTGCACGACGATGTCGAAGCCATCGCGCGCCAGGCGCAGGGCGATGGCGCGGCCGATGCCGCGGCTGGCGCCGGTGACGAGGATGCTGTCGCTCATGGCCCTTGCTCCTCCTGGAAAGCGGCCGGGTCCGGCGGCTCGAACACGGAAACGTTGGCGCTGGCGAGTTCCGTGTCGCCTTCGAGTATGCGGCAGGCGAACATGCCCAGGCCATTTTCGCCGAACAGTTCCCGCCGGGCTTCGATGCGCAAGCGCGCGCCGATGGCGAAGGATCGGCAACGACAGTCGTAGCGGCGCGTGCCGAGCAGGAAGCCGATCTTGGTCGGCTCGTTCCGGGCCAGTGCCCGACAGCCGGCCCAGGCGGCGATGGCCTGGGCCATGTATTCGATGCCTACCCACGCCGGCACACCCTGCGCGTCGGCGAACAGATTGTCGGCGCGGACTTCCGCGGCCACGACCACCGAGTCCTCGTCGTTGGCGAGCAGGGCATCGACCATCAGCATGCGTCCGCTGTGCGGAACCATGGCCTCGATCGGGGTGCCGACGAAATTCATCCGTCGGAACTCAGGAGCAGCGCGGCATTGCTGCCGCCAAAAGCGAACGAATGGCTCAGCACGTGTCGTGGCGCGTGGTCGGCGGTCGCGCCAGGCGTCGGCAAGCGCAACGGCGGCAGGCCCGGATCGCGCTGCCCATCCCACCAGTGCGGCGGCAGCATCGACGTGGGATTGTCGGCCAGCGTCAGCCAGCACAGGCCGGCTTCGATCGCTCCGGCCGCGCCCAAGGCGTGGCCGGTCAAGGGCTTGGTCGAACTCACCGGTACCTCGAGGCCGAACAATCCCGCCACGACCTTCGCTTCCATGGCGTCATTCTGCACGGTGGCGGTGCCGTGAAGGTTGATGTAGTCAATGCTGCCGGCCGCCAGTCCGGCGCGTTGCAACGCCTGGCGCACGACCTCTGCGGCGCCGCGACCGGACGGATCCGGCGCCGACATATGGTGCGCGTCCGAACTCTCGCCCCACCCGGCCAGGCGCACCGGCCCGGCGTCCGCGCTGACCAGGAACAGCGCCGCGCCTTCGCCGATATTGATGCCGCAACGGTTGGCGGACAACGGATTGCAGCGATCAACGGACACCGACTCGAGCGCGCGAAACCCCGCCACGGTGAAGCGGCACAGCGAATCGGCGCCGCCGGCGACCACGGCATCGGCAAGGCCGGCCCGGATCAGCCGCGCCGCCGAGGCCAGCGCCTTCGCGCTCGACGAACACGCGGTCGAGATCACGTGCGCCGGCCCGCGCGTACCGAGCACGCGCGCGACGAATTGCGCCGCAGTGCCCATTTCCTGTTGGTAGTAATCGAACCCTTCGGGCCAGCGGCCCTGATCCAGCCAGTATCGTTGCGCCGTTTCGCTTTCGCCGACGCCCGAGGTGCTGGTTCCGATGATTATTGCCACGCGCTCGGGGCCATGGCGGGCAATGGCCGCATCGATCGCGGGTCGAATCTGCCCGAGCGCCTGCATCAGCAAGGCATTGTTCCGCCCCCGCAGCTGCACCGGCAAATGCGCCAGATCCGGCAGCGTCGACGTTACCGCGCCAGTCGCCAGCGTTTGGCCGGGACTGTAGGCATCGCTTTCGCTTAGCCCGCGCAGCAAGTCGCTGGCGAACAGAGCCTCGGCGACTTCGGCCCGGCCCGAGCCCAAGGCGCAGATGATGCCGAGCTCG
>JANYBA010000336.1 GCA_025360985.1 Gammaproteobacteria bacterium
TTTCCTCGAAGCGCGCGCGGGCCTGGTCGGTGACCGCGGTGCTGCCCTTGAATTGGCCGACGTAGCGCTGCAGCAGCTCGAGCGCCTTGGCGCGGCGGGCTTCCGGGATCTGCTTGTCGAGCAGACCCTGGAGGTTGCCGAACACCATCTGGGGCACGTCGAACCAGGGCAGGTCGTACTTGGCCGATAGCCGCGTGCCGGCGATGTCGTCGTCGATCGAGCCGATCAGGATCTGCAGGTCCTGGCGGACGTTGGCGTCCTGCTCGGCGGCCAGGCGCTGGCGCAGCTGGTCTCGGGTTTTTTCCTCGGCGGCGATGAAGCGCTCGTCGATGTTCGGGCCCAGGTCGATGGCCAGGCCGTCGTACTGGGCCAGCCCCGCGCCCGAGGCGCCTTCGGGATTGAATGCCGCCTGCGCCTGCAGGAGCAGCAGGGTATTGCCGTTGCTGGCGGTGACCCAGGGTTTTTCCGCCGCGCAGGCGCCTTGCGCGGCAAGGCAGGTGAGCAGGGCAAGCGTGAGTGTCAGTGGTCTGGACATGGCGGCATTCCTCGGGAAAGTCGGGCGAGGATGCGGCTTGGCGCCGCCGCGGTCATGCGGCAGAAGTCATGCGCGGCTCAAACCATGAGGTCAGGCCAGGTAACCGCCGTCCACTGGGAAGGTCGCGCCGGTCACGTAACTCGCCGCGGGCGAGCACAGGAACAGGACGGCCGGGGCGATCTCGCCCGGCTGCGCGGCCCGCGCCAGCGGCGTGAGCTGCATCAGCATCGCCATCAGTTTTGGATTGCCGGTCAGGGCCGAGGCGAACCTGGTGTCGGTCAGGCCGGGCAGCACGGCATTGACGCGGATGCAATGCGCGGCCAGTTCCTTGGCGAAGCCTTCGGTCATGTTGACGATGCCGGCCTTGGTCATTGAGTACACCAGTTGCCCGAACGCCGGACGCCTGGCATTCACCGAGGCGATGTTGACGATCGCACCGCCGCCCTTGTCCTTCATCCGCCGCGCCGCCTGCACGGTCGTCCAGAAATAACCGCGCAGGTTGACCTCGACGGTCTTTTCGTAGGCCGGCAATTCCATGTCCAGAGCCGGGCCGAAATAGGGATTGGCGGCGGCGTTGTTGACCAGCACGTCGGGCGCGCGGCCGGCGACATCGAGCGCGGCAAACGCGGCCTCGATGCTGGCCGGATCGCCGACGTGCATCGCCAGCGCCTCGGCCGAACCGCCGTTCGCACGAATGGTCGCGGCGACCGCTTCGCAGGCCTCGAGCTTGCGGCTGGCGCAGACGACGTGGGCGCCGTGCGCCGCCAGCAGGCGCGCGATCGCTTCGCCGATGCCGCGCGAGGCGCCGCTGACCAAGGCGGTTTTTCCGGACAGGTCGAACATCGGGTCGGACACCGGATTCTCCAGGGCGCGGCGCCGGGCCGGCGCTTGCTATGCTGCAGCGACCAGCATAGCCGACGCGGGGAGTGCGATGAGCCAGCAGCGACGCGTATTGATCACCGGCGCCGGCAGCGGCCTCGGCCAGGCCCTGGCGTTGCGTTACGCGCGCAGCGGCGCGCGCGTGGCCTGCGTCGATCTGACCGTCGCGCGTAGCGAAGCGACCCGCGCCACGCTCGCCGGCAGCGGCCACCTCGCGCTGGCCGCCGACGTCGGCAGCGATGAGGCCATGGAAGCGCTGCGCACCGACATCGAACGCGACTGGGGCGGCCTCGACGTGCTGGTCAACAATGCCGGCATCGCCTCCGGCGGTGCGATGGTGGAAACGACGATGGCCGAGTGGCAGCAGGTGCTCAACATCGACCTGCTCAGCGTCGTGCGCGGTTGCCGGATGTTCCTGCCCGGCATGATCGCCGCGCGTTCCGGGCAGGTCCTCAGCACCGCCAGCTTCGCCGGCCTGGCCGGCGCCCCGGGGATCATGACCTACGGCGTCGCCAAGGCCGCGGTGGTGGCGCTGTCGGAACAGTTGCGCGCCGAGGTGCAGCAGTTCGGCATCCGCGTCGGCGTGATCTGCCCGAGTTTCTTCCGCACCAACCTGTGCGACACCATGGTCGGCAGCGCCCGGATGAAGCACACCGCCATCAAGCTCATGGACACCTCGCCCGATACGATCGACAGCGTCGCCGACAACGTGTTCGCCGCCGCCGAGCGCGGCGACTTCCTGATCATCCCGACCCGGGCCGAACCGATGCGCTGGCGGTTCAAGCGCTGGTTCCCGGAATCCTACGCGCGGCAAATCCAGAAGCTGGCCCGGCAAACCGGCTTGGCGAACTGAGCGGCCGCTTGCCATGGACTGGATGATCTACGGCGCCAATGGCTACACCGGTCGTTTGATCGCCGGGGAAGCGAAGCGGCGCGGCCTGCGCCCGATCCTCGCCGGCCGCAATGCGGCGGCGCTGGACCCGCTGGCGAAGGAACTCGGCTTGCCGGTGCGCGCGTTTTCGCTCGACGATGCCCGCGCGGTGCGCAACGGCCTGCACGACGTCGGCCTGGTGCTGCATTGCGCCGGCCCGTTTTCCAGGACCTGTGCGCCGATGCTCGCCGGCTGCCTGGAGGCGGGGGCGCACTACCTCGACATCACCGGCGAGATCGACGTCTTCGCGCATTGCCATCGCCAGCACGAGCAGGCGAAGAAGCGCGGCATCGTCGTGATTCCCGGCACCGGCTTCGACGTGGTTCCCACCGATTGCCTGGCCGCGCAGCTCAAGCGCGAGATGCCGGCCGCGACGAAGCTGGTGCTGGCCTTCGACGGCGGCGGCGGCCCCAGCCCGGGCACGGCCAAGACCGGCGTCGAGGGGCTGGGCAAGGGCGGTCGCGCGCGCATCGGCGGCAAGCTCACGCGGGTACCCCTGGCCTGGAAGACGCGCAGCTTCGACAAGGACGGCGAGGCGCGTTTCGCGATGACCATTCCCTGGGGCGATGTCTACACCGCGTTCGTGTCCACCGGCATCGCCAATATCGAGGTCTACATGGCGGTGCCGCCGGCCACGGCGCGAAACCTGCGGCGGATTCGCTGGCTCGGCCCGCTGCTCGGCTCGGCGCCGGTGCAGGCGCTGCTCAAGCGCCAGGTGGAAAAACGCGTGCCGGGCCCGTCGCCGGACAAACGCGCCGCCAGCCAGACCGTGGTCTGGGGCGAAGTGCGCGACGACAAGGGCCGCGAACTCAAGGCGCAGTTGCGCACGCCCAACGGCTACGAACTGACCGTCACGGCCGCGCTGGGCATTGCCCAACGCCTGCTCGCGGGCGCGCGACCCGAGGGCGGCTACTACACGCCCTCGCGGCTGATGGGCGCCGACTACGTGTTGACGCTGCCCGGCGTGTCACGCCGCTGACCCAACCCCCCAGGAGTACGCCATGCGCATGCCCGCCCTGATCATCGGAATCCTGCTGCTCGTCGCCGGCGCCCTGGTGCTGTCCGGCACCTTCAAGTACACCGACGACAAGGAAGTCCTGAAAATCGGCGACGCCTCGTTGACGGTGCAACAGGAAAAATCGCCACCCAATAACCTGGGTTATGGCCTGCTGGCAATCGGCGCGGTCGCGCTGGTGTTCGCCGCCGCCGGCAAGAAATAGCATAAGCTGGCAGCCCGTTTCCCCAAGCGAGGGGAGCAGCCATGAGCGAACGCGAAGAAATGTTGGCCCGTCTCGACCTGGCGATGGGCGCCGGCGAATTCGAGCTTTTTTTCCAGCCACAGTACGACGCGCGCAGCGGCCGGCCGATCGTACTGGAAAGCCTGTTGCGCTGGCGCCACCCGGAACGCGGGCTGGTGCCGCCGGTGGTGTTCCTGGCGATGTGCGAAGACAGCGGCCTGATCCTGCCGCTCGGACGCTGGATGCTCTCGGAAGTTCGCGCCTACCATGCCCGCCTGGCCGAAGCGGACTGGTCGGGTATCAGTATCTCGGTCAATATTTCCGAAGTGCAATTCCAGGATGGCGAGCTGGTCGATTACCTGCAGCGGATGCTGGCTCAGGATGCGGCGCCTCCGGCCAGTGCGCTGGAGCTGGAAGTCCAGGAGTCACTGGTGATGAAGGACCCGGACGAAGCCATCCGCGTTCTCTCCGCCGTGCGCGCCCTCGGCGTGAAGGTGGCGATCGACAACTTCGGAACCGGCTATGCCAGCATGGCCGCTTTGCAGCGCATTCCCGCCGACAAGATCAAGCTCGATGGCAGCGTCGTGCGGAACGTCGACCAGGACGCCAACAGCGCCGCCATCTGCCGCTCGATCCTGTCGCTCGCGCACAGCCTCAAGTTGCCGGTGATCGCGCAGGGCGTGGAACGGATGGAACAGTTCGAATGGTTGCGTGCCAACGACGTCGATGGCTTGCAGGGCTACCTGTTCGCGCGTCCGGCGCCGTTCGACGACATGCTGCGCGGCCTCGGCGCCCTGCCGGTGTGAACACGCGGGCCCGAGTGGCCGCCGGTACAATGGCGGCATGGATGTTTCCCACCTGATCGACGGGCTCAACGCGGCCCAGCGCGAGGCCGTCAGCGCGCCGCCCGGGCACTATCTCGTGCTGGCCGGCGCCGGTTCCGGCAAGACTCGCGTGCTCACCCATCGCATCGGCTGGCTGCACGAGGTCGTCGGCGTGCCGGCGCACGGCATCCTCGCGGTGACCTTCACCAACAAGGCCGCCGCCGAGATGCGCGGCCGCGTCGAGACCCTGCTGCGCGGCGGCACGCGCGGTATGTGGATTGGCACCTTCCACGGACTGGCGCATCGGCTCCTGCGCCTGCATTGGCAGGAAGCCGGGCTGCCCGAGGCCTTCCAGGTACTCGACAGCGATGACCAGTTGCGAATGGTCAAGCGCGTTTCGGCCGACCTCGAACTCGACGAAGGCCGATTCCCGCCGCGACAACTGGCCTGGTGGATCAACGCGCAGAAGGACGAGGGCCGGCGACCCAGGCACATCCAGGTACCGGGCGGTGATTTCTACACGCAAACCATGCTGCGCGTATACGAAGAATACGAATCGCGCTGCCAGCGCGCCGGCCTGGTGGATTTCGGCGAAATCCTGCTGCGCGCGCACGAACTGTGGTTGCAACACCCCGTGCTGCTCGACCACTACCAGCGTCGTTTCGGCCAGATCCTCGTCGACGAATTCCAGGACACCAACACCCTGCAGTACGCCTTTATCCGCGTGCTCGCCGGCGAGCGCGGCCAGGTCTTCGTGGTCGGCGACGACGATCAATCGATTTACGGCTGGCGCGGCGCGAAAGTGGAGAACATGCAGCGCTTCCTGCGCGACTATCCCAATGCCAGCACGATCCGGCTGGAACAGAATTACCGCTCGACCGGCACCATCCTGGCCGCCGCCAACGCGGTGATCGCGCACAATCCCGAGCGCCTGGGCAAGCAACTGTGGACGGAAGACGGCGAAGGCGAGCCGATCGACCTGTACGCGGCCTACAACGAAGTCGACGAAGCCCGCTTCGTGGTCGAGCGCGTGCAGTCGCATCGGCGCGGCGGCGGTCGCGCCGACGAATGCGCGGTGCTTTACCGCAGCAACGCGCAGTCGCGCGCGATCGAGGAACAATTGCTCGCCGCCGGCCTGCCTTATCGCGTCTATGGCGGCCAGCGTTTCTTCGAGCGCATGGAGATCAAGGACGCGCTCGCCTACCTGCGCCTGGTCGCCAACCGCGACGACGACGCGGCCTTCGAACGCGCGGTCAACACGCCGCCGCGCGGCATCGGCGAGCGCACGCTTGACGAGGTGCGGCGACAGGCGCGAACCGATTCGCTGTCGTTGTGGGCGGCGTCGGTGTCGCTGTCCGATGGCGGCGTGCTCGCCGGACGCGCCCGCAATGCGCTCAAGACTTTCACCGCACTCATCGCGTCGCTGGCGTCGCATCTCGACGGCCTGGTCCTGCACGAGCAGTTCGACCACGTGCTCGAGCAATCCGGCTTGCGCGCGCACTACGCGGCCGAATCCAAGGGCCAGCTCGACTCGCGCACCGAGAACCTCGACGAGCTGGTCTCGGTGGCCAGCCGCTTCGAACGCAGCGCCGACGCGACCGAGGACGGCCTGAGCGAGCTGGTCGCCTTCCTCGCCTACGCCGCGCTCGAGGCCGGCGAAGGCCAGGCCGAAGCCGGCGAGGACGGCGTGCAGCTGATGACCCTGCACAGCGCCAAGGGCCTGGAGTTCCCGCAAGTCTTCCTGGTCGGCATGGAGGAAGGCCTGTTCCCCAGCAACCGCTCGATGGAAGAGAGCGGTCGCCTGGAGGAAGAACGGCGACTGGCCTACGTCGGCCTGACCCGCGCGCGGCAGAAGCTGACGATGACCTACGCCGAATCGCGACGACTGCACGGCATGGAAATGTTCGGCACGCCATCGCGCTTCCTGCGCGAAATTCCGCCGGCATTGTTGAATGAGGTGCGTCCCCGGGTGCAAGTCTCGCGCCCGGCCTTTGCCGGCCGATTCGCCGAAGCGCCGGCGACCGGCGGCCTGCGCCTGGGCCAGCGCGTGCAGCACGCCAGTTTCGGCGCCGGCATCGTCATGGATTGCGAAGGCGCCGGCGCGCACGCACGCGTGCAGGTCAATTTCGAAAACGCCGGCCCGAAGTGGCTGGTGCTCGCTTACGCCAACCTGGCGCCGCTCTGAATCGGGATGCGTCGCTCAGCCGCTGGGTGGCGGCGGAGGCGGCGAAGCCGGCGCGGGCTTCTTGGGCGGATCGCACTTCTTGAAGACGCGACACATGAAGCCAACCTTGGCGGGCTTGACGGCCTTCGCCGGTGCCGGCGCCGGCGCCGCCGCTTGTTGCGCCGCGGTGGCGGCCGCCTGCGCGGCAGCTTCGTTCTGCAGCCGCGCCTGTTCGCGCGCCAGCAGTTCGTCGGGCGTCGGTTCGTGCTCGGCGCGGACCCGGATGCGGTTGACGCTGGTGTTCGGGCCGCCGTGGCCGTAGTGGATGGTCGGCACCGCGGCCAAGCCCGTCGCCGGTGCGAGGCTGGCGGCGGATGCGCCCTCCACCGCCATCGCCGGTACCAGGCTGGCGGCGGGTGCACCGTCGGAGGTCATCGCGGGCAGGGCGGAAGCGGTCGGCGCCGACGCCATCGGCGTGGAGACCGACGCCGCTGCCGCCGCGGCAACGGAACCGGCAGGGGCATCGGCAGCCGGTGTCGAGATGGCTGCGGGCGCCATGGGCTGGCCGCCCAGGCGACCCGTCATGAATGCCCAAGCCAGCACGCCGATTCCGACGAGCGTCAGGACTCCGGCGGCGATCAGGCCGGTCCGCGAGCGTTTGCCTTGCGGCGCCGGCGTCACCATGGTGGCGGCGTCGGCCGAAGCATTGCCGGCCATCGATGGCGTGCCACCGGAAGACACCACCGGCGGCGGCGTCGAGCGACGCATGCCCATGGCCGGCGTCATCGGCGTCGGGATGCCGACCACGGTCGGGTCCGAGGGGTTGGCGCCGGCACGGGCCGACGCGCGCAGCTTCAGCGGCCCGCTCTGGCTGACGATCGGGTGGCGCTTGAGGTCGGCGATCAACTCATGGCAGGTCTGGTAGCGATCGGCCGGGTCCTTGGCCAGCATCTTGCTCAAGATGCGCGCTGCCTCCTCGTCGACGTCGGGGGCGAGCTCGCGCACGTTCGGGGCTTCGGCCTGGACCACATCGAGCATCAGCTTGAGCGGGCTCTCGTCCAGGAAGGGCATGCGCCCGGTCAGCATCTCGAACAGCACGATACCGAGCGCGAAGATGTCCGAGCGCGCGTCCACCGGCTTGCCCAGGCAGACCTCCGGCGACAGGTAGCCGGGCGTGCCGACCAACTGGCCGGTGCCGGTGAGCTTGCTGTCGAAGTCGTGGTTGGCGATGGCGATGCCGAAGTCGGCGACCTTCACCTGCCCACGCGAGGTGATCATGATGTTGCCGGGCTTGACGTCGCGGTGGATCACGCCCTGGGCGTGCGCCACGGCCAAGCCCTGGGCGGTATGCAACAGGATCTTCAGGGCATCGGAGGGATCGAGGCGGCCATCGCGCTTGATGAAGCCAGACAGCGAATCGCCGTCGATGTACTCCATGACGAAGAAAGTCTGGCCTTCGTCCTGGCCGATGAAGTAGATCTGGATGATGTGCGAATCGTTGAGGGTCGCCATCGCCCGCGCTTCGCGCAGGAAGCGCTCGACGAAGACCTTGTCGTGCGCCATCGTCGCCGACAGCGCCTTGATCGCCACGAAACGGCCGAGCGAGGACTCGTAGCCCTTGTAGACCACGCCCATGCCGCCGCGGCCGAGTTCCTCGACGATGTCGTAATGCCCAAGACGCATGGTCATGCTGGTCTGATGGCCGAATCTTGGATGGTAGCTCCGAAGCCGGCGATCCGGAAGCTTTTGCCGCATTGCGCCCATGCGCCGGGGGCCGCGACCGGGGCCCACGGCCAAAATGAACGCGCATTGCGCGCCGGGACCGATCTGGCCCGGGACGGATCGCGCCGGCCTAGCGGCGCAGGAATTCGGCGATGCGGCCGCTGGAGGCGCTCATCATCTGCGCCAGCTTTCCTTCGACATCGCCTTCGGTGTATTCGATCGTCTGGCGCACGCCCGGGCCGATCGGGCGGCCGGCGGCGCCGAAGGCCTGGATGGTCAGCAGCGACGATGTGGCGGTGGTGCTGGCGCCGTTGAAGATCGGCATCTCGCGCGAGGCCATCACTTCGGCATTCACGCGCACGACGATGTCGGCCTGACCGGGGCTGTCGACGACGTTGGCCCCGGAACTGCGCAACTGCTGCTCGACCAGCCGCTTGGCCGGTTCGGCGAGGACCGGGTCGCCGGTGCCGACCACCGCCACCCGATGCACGCCGGCGCGAGCGCCGATCGGCGCGTCCTGCGCGCGGTTGCGCAAGTTGGCGGCCAAGGTCGGCTGCTGCACGAAGAACGGCGCGTCGTTGCTGGCTTCCTCGTCGCTGCTGGCAACAGGTTCGCTTGGCGCCGGCTTTGGCTTGGGCTTGGGCGCCTCGACCACGGGCGGCGTCGGGGTGGCAACCAGCACCGGCGCGATCGTCGCCGGCGCGGCCGGCACCGACACCGGCGCCGCCGCCACGCTCGCCGGCGTCGGCAACCAGCTACCTCGAAACGCGAAGGCGAGCCCAATCACCAGCAGCGTCGCGAGACCTGCCCATATCGGCCAGCGACTTCGGGCGGTGGGCGCGGCGGGCGCGGCGACCACAGCCGCGGCGGGCACCGGCGTCCCGGGCCGCGTCGAGGAATGCGGCGTAGCCACCTGCCCCGGCAGCGGCGTGGGTGGTCGGGCCGCGCCGGGCGTGGCCGGCAGCATCTGGGTGGCGGCCGAATTCACCTCCGGCACCGTCTTGAACGACAGGCCGTCGCCGTGGGCGAGCGGTTGCTTGTGCAAGTCGGCGATCAGCGCGCGCATCGTCTGGTAGCGATCGGCCGGATCCTTGGCCAGCATTTTCGCCAGCATCGCCGCGACATCGGCGTCGACGTCCTGGTTGAGGCCGCGCACGTCGGGAATCTCCAGCTGCACGACTTCGAGCATGAGCTTGAACGGGCTCTCATCGGAGAACGGCATGTGCCCGGCCAGCATTTCGAACAGGACGATGCCGAGCGCAAAGATGTCCGAGCGTGCGTCCACCGGCTTGCCCAGGCACACCTCCGGCGACAGGTAGCCGGGCGTGCCGACCAGCTGGCCGGTGCCGGTGAGCTTGCTGTCGAATTCCTGGTTGGCCAGGGCGATGCCGAAATCGGCGATCTTGACCTGGCCGCGCTGGGTCAGAAGCAGGTTGGCCGGCTTGACGTCGCGATGGATCACGCCATGTTCGTGCGCGACCGCCAGCCCCTGCGCCGCCTGCAACAGGATCTTCAGGGCATCGCCCGGGTGCAGGCGCCGCTCGCGCTTGATTGCCGACGCCAGCGACTCGCCGTCGACGAACTCCATCGCGAAGTAGGGCTGGCCGCCGTCCTCGCCGATGAAGTGGATCTGCAGGATGCGCGGGTCGTTGAGCGCGGCCATCGACCGGGCTTCGCGCAGGAAACGTTCGACCAGGGCCGGGTCATGGGCCAGCGCCGGCGCCAATTCCTTGATCGCGACGAAGCGGGCGAGCCCCGGTTCGTAGCCCTTGTAGACCACGCCCATGCCGCCCCGGCCAAGAATGGCCACGATCTCGTAGTGCCCGATATGCGTTTTCATGCGCCCGGCCCCGGTGTCGGTGCCGATGGTAGCGCCGACCCCCATGGCAGGGAAGCCAAGCGGCGCAGGATGCATTGCGCGCCGCGGCCGGGAATAATGGCCTGACCGGTCAGGATGGGGGCGCGCGCATGAACAAGTGGCTGAAGCGTTTGGGCAAGTTGCTGGCCGTAATGGTGCTCGCCGCGGCTGGCCTGGTGGCGGTGGCGTGGTGGAAGACCGATCGCGACGGCGCGCGCACCTACGTCGTCAACGACCCGCCGCTGACCATCGTCCGCGATGCCGCGGCCGTGGCGCTCGGCGAACATCTGTTCAAGTCGCGCGGCTGCACCGGTTGCCACGGCGGCAACGGCGAAGGCCACCTGGTGTTCGACGCTGGCCCGGTGTTCAAACTGGTGGCTCCCAACATCACGCCGGGGGGCGTCGCCAGGACCATGAGTGGCGACCAGATCGCCGCGGCGATCCGCCACGCGGTCAAGCCCGACGGCCGCTCCCTGCTGTTCATGCCGTCCGCCGATTTCAAGGACATCGGCGACGCCGACACCGCCGCCTTGGTCGCCTACCTGCAGGCCTTGCCGGCATCGACGAACGCGCCGGGCAATTCGGAAATTCGACCGCTCGGGCGGGTGATGTACCTGTTCGGAAAACTGCCGCTGTACCCGGCGCAATCGATCGACCACACACCTCGGGCGCGCAGCGCGCCGCCGGTCGCCGCGACCGTGGACTATGGCCGTTACGTCGCCCAGGGCTGCATCGGCTGCCATGGCGGCAATTTCGCCGGCCAACACGTGCCGGGCACGCCGCCGGATTTCCCGGATGCGCAGAACCTGACGCCGGCCAATCTCGGCGCCTGGAGCAATGACGATTTCCGGCGGGCCTTGCGCGAAGGCAAGCGCCCCGACGGCAGCGCCATCAACGACTTCATGCCGTGGCGGGAATTTTCGAAGCTGAGCGACACCGAGATCGACGCGCTCTGGACCTACCTGCACTCCTTGCCGCCGGTGGCCACTCCCAAGAAATGAGCTAGCCAGCTAGTCCGCCGGCCTCAATCCCATTCGTAGATCGTCCAGTACACCGGCGAGACGGTGGCATTGCGATCGGCATCGGTGCGATCGAGCCGGCCGTTGCCATTGTCGTCGTACAGGTAGTACGGCTTGCCGTGCAGCGGCGTGATCCGGACCATGGTCAACTGGCCGGCAAGACGGTATTCCTCGACGACATCGCCATTCTGGGCGGTGCGGATCGTCACGGTCGGCCCCTCGTCACTCGAGGGCGGCGGCTGGGCTTTTTCCGGAAGCGGAACATCCTGGCTGGCGGGCGCGGGCGCCGCCGGCGTCGCGGCGGCAGCCAGGGCGAGCAAGAGGGCGGGAAGGGTCATGGCGTTCTCCAGGCAACGCCGCAGCATGGCAAATCGCCGCCGCGGCCTCAAGGCTTGGAGTGCCCGGGGGGCTGGAGGTTCGACCGTACAATGAACCGACGCCGACCCGAGCCCCGCCATGTCCCGCCTCGTCCTGATCGACGGCTCCTCCTACCTGTTCCGGGCCTTCCATGCCCTGCCGCCGCTGACGGGACCGGACGGATCGCCGACCGGCGCCCTGTTCGGCGTGGTCAACATGCTGCGGCGTTGCCTGGAGAACGCCATGACCCTTCCCGCCCTCTTGCTCGCCCTGGCTGCCGCCGCGACGCCG
>JANYBA010000339.1 GCA_025360985.1 Gammaproteobacteria bacterium
TTGGCCGAGATCGAACCGACCTGGGCGATTTCCTTGGAGGTGGCGCAGGGCTTGGAGATGTTCTTGAGCTCGGCCACGGCGGCGACGACCGCCTTGTCCATGCCGCGCTTGAGGTCCATCGGGTTCATGCCGGCGGCAACCGCCTTCATGCCCTCGCGGATGATCGCCTGGGCGAGCACGGTGGCAGTGGTGGTGCCGTCGCCGGCGATGTCGGAAGTCTTGGAAGCGACTTCCTTGACCATCTGCGCGCCCATGTTCTCGAACTTGTCGGCGAGCTCGATTTCCTTGGCGACGGAGACGCCGTCCTTGGTGATGGTCGGGGCGCCGTAGCTCTTGTCGAGCACGACATTGCGGCCCTTCGGGCCGAGGGTTGCCTTGACGGCGTTGGCAAGAATATTTACGCCTTTCACCATGCGGGCGCGGGCGTCTTCACCGAAACGGATTTCTTTGGCGGACATGTGCAATTACCTCAATTCAGAATTTGGATTGTTGGAGCGGATGTCCTGCGGCGATCAGCCGAGGATGGCGAAGATGTCGTCTTCCTTGGCGATCAGGTACTCGACGCCGTCGAGCTTGACCTCGGTGCCGGAATACTTGCCGAACAGGACCTTGTCGCCGACCTTGACGGTCGGGGCGCGGACCGTGCCGTTGTCCAGGGCCTTGCCGGTACCGACGGCGATGACTTCGCCCTTGATCGGCTTCTCGGTGGCCGAGTCCGGGATCACGATGCCGCCAGCGGACATCTTTTCTTCTTCCATGCGCTTGATGACGACGCGATCGAACAGCGGTTTGATGCTCATGTGCTTAGCCTCTCTGGTTCAAGGAGAATGTTTCAATGAAAACAAGGACTTGCTTATCTTCGGGGCGGAGGTGTTAGCACTCGACCCCGATGAGTGCCAATGATACGCGCGACGACGCCGATCCGGAACCGTCGCGACCCGCCCTATATGAGGGGTCGAGGCGCCGGATTCAAGGGGAGACGGGCAGCACCAGGGTCGCGTCGAGCCCCTGGCTGGTCCGGTTACGCAACTCCAGCCGCCCACCATGGTTGGTGGCGACGCGCTGGACCAGGGACAGGCCGAGTCCGGTCCCTGAGGGCCCGTGGCGGCCGGCATCGGCGCGCAGGAACGGCCGCCCGACCACCGCCAATCTGCGCGCCACCCGCGCCATTTCGCAGCCACCCATGACAAATGAGAAGAACATGGTCCTGTCGAGCCTCAAGTTGCCGCTCGCCGCCATCGCCCTGGCCGCTTCGGTCTTCGTCCTGGCCGCGCAGCCGAGCGCCGACGAGGTCCGCCAGTTGCTGGCGACGGAACTGCCCAAGCGCTTCGCGGCCGCCCATGCCGACGGCAACGGCAGGCTGTCGCGCGCCGAGGCGATGTCGGCGATGCCGCGCGTGTACCAGCATTTCGACGACATCGACACCGACCACGATGGCTACGTCACGCAAGCCGACATCGAGCGCGCCGTCTACGAAAAGTTACTTCCGGTCATGGGTCGCTGAGCGAAAAGCCGAACGCAACAGCAGGACCGCGGCGTAGATCACCACCACCACCACGCCCCAACGCAGGGTCGTCAACGGCAGGGACTTGACCACGAAGGCAGCCAGCAGCACCGCCGGTACGCCGCCGATCGCCAGGCCCAGGACCACGCGCAGGTCGATGCGATGGGCGCGCACGAAACGCACGCCGCTGATCGGCATCAGGAACGCGCAGGCGCCCATCATAATCGGGAACGCAGCCTGCGGGTTCAGCCCCATGAGGCTCAACAGGACCAGGCTGGGCGCGTACATGCCGATGCCGAAGGCCATCAGGGCGCCGAGCAGGAAATGGACCGCGACCGCCACGACCATCAAGCCCAGCGGCAACGCCAAGGCAGCGCCACCGGCCGGCAGCAGGTCGAGGTTGGACAGCGCGTACAGGGCCGCGGCGATCAGCAGTGCGGCGCCCACCACGCCCTGCACGGCCCGCACCGGCAAGCGCACCACCAGGGGCGCGCCGAGCAGCGCGCCGAGGATCGCCGCCACGATGCAAGCGACCAACAGCGCCACGTCCACCTTCACGAGGGTGATGAATATCAAGGCCTGCGCGATCGTCGGCAGGGCATGGCCGGTGTTGAGCGTGGCCGGGATGTAGCTGTCCGGGATCATCCGGCGCAGCTTGAACCAGGCCGTGGTCGGCGCGAATGAGCCGATTCCGAGCGTGTCGAAGAAATCGGTGACCGCGCCGAGCGCGATCGCCTCGCGGCTGGGCCGCGACTGCCCGCGTCGTCGCGCCTGCGCGATCAACGCGGCGGTGAACATCAGCGCCGCCAGCGACAGGCCGGCCAACAGAAGCGTCACAACCATGCGCATCTCTCCCCAGAGGTGCCAACGACCCAAGGCGTGGTGATGCATCGTATCCCGAGCCCGCCCATCGCTGCTCGCTGCGCTTGGACGAACTTCCCGCGATAATGGCGGTCCCACCGACCCGCCCGCTGCCGACGCCCCCTGGACTGCCATGACCCGAATCCTGCTCGCGGCGCTGTCGGCCACCCTGGCCCTGCTCGGCCTGTTTGCGGCGCCGGCCCGGGCCGTGGGAGTGGACGACCTGTTGCCGGTCGACCAGGCCTACGTCCTGTCGGCCAAAGCGGTGTCGCGCGAGCGCGTCGAATTCACCTGGACGATCGCGCCGGGCTATTACCTGTACCGGCACCGGTTTTCGGTGCAGCCGGTGGATTCGGCCTTCAAGTCCAATCCGCTGCAGTTGCCGGCCGGCGAGAAACACCACGACCAGTTCTTCGGTGACGTCGAGACCTATCGCCACAGCGTGACCGCGGTACAGACCGGCGCCACCGCCAACGATGCAAGCGCGGTGACGTTCAAGGTGAAATACCAGGGCTGCGCCGATGTCGGCGTCTGCTATCCGCCGCAAACGCGGACTCTAACCGTGGCAATGCCGACTCTCGCCGGAGGGACTTCCGCCCCGAACCGGGTGTCGGCATTCGGGGCTGCAGCCCCATCCGGCGGCGTCGGCACCGCGCTCACCGACGCACTGCCGTTGCCCGAAGACGAAGCCTTCAAGTTCGAGGCGATCGCGAATTCGTCGTCGGAGCTGCTGGTGCGGTTCACGCCAGCGCCGGGCTATTACCTGTACCGCGACAAGACCAGCTTCCGGCTCAAGGCGGGCGATGGCGTGGTCCTGGGCGCGCCGCGCTGGCCGCTGGGACAGCAACACCGCGACGAACACTTCGGCGATGTCGTCGTCTTTTTCAATCTGGTTGAAATTCCGCTGCCAGTGCAGCGCAGCAATACTGCCGCGCAGAAAATCGCGCTGGAAGCGACTTTCCAGGGCTGTCAGGACAACGGCCTGTGCTACCCGCCGATGACGCGCGCGGTCGATGTCGAGTTGCCAGCCGGAAGCGGCGCAGTGGCAGGGGCCGCCGCCCCGAATGCCGACACCCGGTTCGGGGCAGAGGCCCCTGCCACGGAAGCCGCGACGATCACGCTGTTCGTCGCCCTGGTGTGGGCGCTGTTCGGCGGCTTGATCCTCAACTTGATGCCCTGCGTGCTGCCGGTGCTCTCCTTCAAGGCGCTGGCCCTGGCCGAAAGCAACGAGCGCGGCCGCGCCCGGGCACACGCGCTCTGGTACGCCGCCGGCGTGCTCGTCAGCTTCGCCGCCGTCGGGATGCTGGTGTTGGCTTTGCGCGGCGCTGGCCAGGCCCTCGGCTGGGGATTCCAGCTGCAGCAGCCGGCCGTGGTCGGCAGCCTGAGCCTATTGATGTTCGCCATCGGCCTGAGCTTGTCGGGCGTGGTGCATTTCGGCGCCGGCATGGCCGGCGTCGGCCAGCATCTGGCCAGCAAGTCGGGACCGGCCGGCGATTTCTTCACCGGCGTGCTCGCGGTCGTCGTGGCCAGTCCATGCACGGCGCCGTTCATGGGCGCGGCGCTCGGCTATGCCTTCACTGCGCCGGCGGCGCTGGCCTTGCTGGTGTTCCTGGCGCTCGGGTTCGGCCTGGCCCTGCCCTTCCTGCTGATCGGCTTCGTGCCGACGCTGGCGGCGCGCCTGCCCAGGCCCGGCGCGTGGATGGACACGCTGAAATCGTGGCTGGCCTTCCCGATGTACCTCACGGCCATCTGGCTGGCCTGGGTGTTCGGCAAGCAGCGCGGCCTGGATGCGCTCGCCCTGCTGTTGGTCGGCCTGCTGCTGCTGGCGATGGGCCTGTGGTGGTTCGAACGCCAGCGTTACCTCGAGGGCGCAATCAAAAAATCATTGGCCTGGATCTTCGTGGCGCTGGCGCTGGCGTCGCTGGTCGGCGCGCTGCGCCTGCCGAACACCACGGCCGCGACTGCCGCGACCGAAGGCAGCGTGCCCTACTCGGCGGCCAAGTTGGCAGGACTTCGCGCCGCCGGCCGACCGGTGTTCGTCGACATGACCGCCGACTGGTGCATCACCTGCAAGGTCAACGAAAAAGCGGTGCTCAACACCGAGTCGTTCCGGAAGTTGCTTGCGGACACCCATACGACCTACATGATCGGCGACTGGACCAACCAGGATCCGGAAATCAGCGCCTTCCTCGACCAGTACCATTCGCCTGGCGTGCCGCTGTACGTGGTCTTTCCCGCGAACGGGGGGCCCGGCGTGAAGCTGCCGCAGCTGCTCTCGGATCGCATCGTGCGCGACGCGCTGGACGCGGCGAAATAACCGTGCCGTTCCGGCGCGGCCTGCTGATCGTATTCGCCGCCGCTGTCGTGGCGCTGGTGGCCTGGTTCGCCAGCCGCTTGACCGGACCGGCGGGTGGGTTCGATCCGGGCAGGTCGATCGCGCCCTTCACGCTGACGGGCTTGAATCGTCCGCCGATGCGCCTGCCGCCGGCCGGCGCGACGGTGCTGGTCAATTACTGGGCCAGCTGGTGCGTCCCCTGCCGGGACGAACTGCCCTTGCTGTCCCGATTCGCCAGGCGACAGGGCTCGGGCGGCGTCCAGGTCGTGGCGATTGCCCTGGACGAGCCCGTCGCGGCCGGGGAATTCCTGCACGCCCAGCGACTGGACATCGCCAGCCTGGTCGAGGATCCCGGACCGGCCGACAGTTCAGTCAGGCTGGGCAACGACCGCGATGTCTTGCCCTATTCGGTGCTGATCGGCCCGGACGGGCGCCCGCGCAAACGCCGTTTTGGCGCCTTCCAGAATGCCAGCGACCTGCAATCCTGGGTCCAAGACCCCTGAGTTTCCGGCTTTTCAGCCATTAACGCCCAACAAACAGTTGCGATCTTCCGGGAAAACCCCGGGATCGTCTGGACAATGCCGTATTGGCTGGGACACACTGCCTACCCCCTCGGGAGGTCCGGTGGCCACAATCCTCGTACTGCATGGGCCCAACCTCAACCTGCTCGGCGAACGTGAGCCGGACGTCTACGGCCGCACCTCGCTGGCCGAGATCGACGCGCGGCTGGTCGAGCGCGCCGCCAAGGCCGGGCACCAATTGCACAGCTTCCAGTCCAACGCCGAGCACGCGCTGGTTGATCGCATCCAGGCCGCGGGCGCCGACGGCACGGGCTTCATCCTGATCAATCCGGCCGCCTTCACCCACACCAGCGTGGCGATCCGCGACGCGCTCGCGGCGGTACGCATTCCCTTCATCGAGGTGCATTTGTCCAATCCGCACGCCCGCGAACCCTTTCGCCGACAGAGCTATGTCAGCGACCTGGCGCGGGCGGTGATCGGCGGCTTCGGCGCCGACAGTTATTACTTCGCCCTGGACGCGGCGCTGCGCTGGTGCGCAGAGTCGCCCGCCAGCGCCTGACCCCTCCTGCTTTTCAACCAGACTTCCAACCAGACGAGGCCGCCATGGACCTTCGCAAGATCAAAGCGCTGATCGACCTGCTCGAGAAATCCAACCTGTCCGAACTGGAGATCAAGGAAGGCGAGGAGTCGGTGCGCCTGAGCCGGCAGATGCAGGCCGCGCCGATGATGATGGCCGCCGCGCCGATGCCGATCGCGCACCACGCCGAGCCAGCGCGACCGGCGCCCGCCTCGACGCCGGCGCTGGCCGCCACCGCCCAGGAAGCGCAACCCAAGGCCGCCAAGGAAGTGCCCGAGGGCCACACCATGCGTTCGCCGATGGTCGGCACCTACTACGCGTCGCCCAATCCCGACGCGCCGCCGTTCGTGAAGGTCGGCCAGGTGGTCAAGGCCGGCGACACGCTCGGCATCATCGAGGCGATGAAGATGTTCAACCCGATCGAGGCCGATGTCGGCGGCACCATCCAGGCCATCCTGGTCGAGGGCGGCCAGCCGATCGAATTCGACGAACCCATGTTCATCATCGGCTGAGGTAATACCCATGCTTACCAAAGTCGTCATCGCCAACCGCGGCGAGATCGCATTGCGCATCCTGCGTGCCTGCCATGCGCTCGGCATCAAGACCGTCGCGGTGCACTCCACGGTCGATCGCAATCTCAAGCACGTGGCCATGGCCGACGAGTCGGTTTGCATCGGCCCGGCGCCCTCGATCGAGAGCTACCTCAACATCCCGGCGATCATCGCCGCGGCCGAAGTCACCAACGCCCAAGCCATCCACCCCGGCTACGGCTTCCTGTCGGAGAACGCCGATTTCGCCGAACGCGTGGAGTCCTCCGGCTTCGTGTTCATTGGCCCGACCGCCAACGTGATCCGGATGATGGGCGACAAGGTCGAGGCCATCAATGCGATGAAGGCCGCGGGTGTGCCCTGCGTGCCCGGCTCCGGCGGCCCGCTCGGCGACGATGCGGCCGAGAACCTGCGCGTCGCCAGGGAGATCGGCTACCCGGTGATCATCAAGGCCGCCGGCGGCGGCGGCGGCCGCGGCATGCGCGTGGTCCGCGAAGAGGGCGCGCTGCAGTCTTCCATCGCCACGACCAAGGCCGAAGCCAAGGCCGCGTTCTCCAACGACATGGTCTACATGGAGAAATTCCTGGAGAACCCGCGCCACGTCGAGATCCAGGTGCTGTCCGACGGCCAGGGCAACGCCATCCACCTGGGCGAACGCGACTGCTCGATGCAGCGCCGCCACCAGAAAGTCGTCGAGGAAGCGCCCGCGCCCGGGATCACGCCCAAGCAGCGTGCGAAGATCGGCGCGGTCTGCGTCGACGCCTGCATCCGGATCGGCTACCGCGGCGCCGGCACCTTCGAATTCCTGTTCGAGGACGGCCGCTTCTACTTCATCGAGATGAACACCCGCATCCAGGTCGAACACCCGGTCACCGAACTGGTCACCGGCGTCGACCTCGTGCGCGAGCAATTGCTGATCGCCTCGGGCGAGAAGCTCAAGCTCAAGCAGGAGGACATCGTCATCCGCGGCCACGCGATCGAGTGCCGGATCAACGCCGAAGACCCGGAGACCTTCCTGCCCTGCCCCGGCCTGATCAAGCATTTCCACGCGCCGGGCGGCCCGGGCGTGCGCGTGGATTCGCATATCTACGAAGGCTACAAGGTGCCGCCTAACTACGATTCGATGATCGGAAAACTCATCGTGCACGGCAACACCCGCGCCCAGGCGATTTCGCGGATGAAGGTGGCGCTGAGCGAGATGGTGGTCGACGGCATCAAGACCAACGTGCCGCTGCAGAGCCGGATCATGGCCGACATCGGCTTCCAGGCCGGCGGCACCAATATCCACTACCTCGAGAAGAGGTTGCAGGAACGGAAAGAGAAGGCGATCGGGCTCGGTTAGCCCTCCCGATTATCGGGACCTCGGAACTTCCAGGAGATGACCATGGAAACGTCGCCCGCCGAATCAGTGCGCAGCGCGATCTTCACGCACACGCCGCATCCGCACATCGCCCGGCGCAGGCAGCACGCGCCCAAGGTCGCCGCCGCGCCAACCGGCTTCATCCAGCGCTTCAACACGGCGCTGGGAGTCAGGATCACCGAGGCGGTCGGCACCATGTGGTGCGCCTACCTGTTCGCGGCGCTGGCCCTGGTCAGCCTGCCGCAAGCGATCAACGGCGGCACCGCGACCCTGGTCGCCTGGATCGCCCAGACCTTCATCCAGCTGGTCCTGCTGTCGATCATCATGGTCGGCCAGAAGATCGCCGGCGAAGCGACCGACAAGCGCGCCATCGAGACCTACAACGATGCCGAGGCGGTCCTGCACGAGGCCTTGCAGATCCAGCAGCACTTGGCGGCGCAGGATGCGATCCTGACGAAGCTGGCCGAGGCGTTGAACGCGCGGCAGCCTTAGCCCCACGAAACAAGAAAGGCGCCTCGCGGCGCCCTTCTTGTTATTCGCCTCGCGGCGAACGATTACTTGATTTGGCAAGTAAGCGTGGCGTTGCCTTCCGAGTCGATCACTTCCATCGACCGCGTGGTGAGCAGGTACTGGGTGCCGTCCCAAACCGAACATGAAAATCCCGAAAACCGGATAGCCTTGCCGGAATCGTTGGCGGTCGTGCCGATGCATTTGGTCAGGCCCTTGCCGCCGGAGTTGAAGACGCGATGATTTTCGGTCGATGAAGCGCCGACATTGCCGGTCTGATCCAACATGGAGCAACCATCGTTATCGATCACGACAGCACCGAGAGCCATCGCCGAAGAGCTTGCCGCCATTGCCATGACCGCAGAAATCGCCAAGCCAGTGAAAATATTCTTGTTCATGAGTTCGCTTCCCTAGGATAAGATTCGGCCCACAGAGACATGGCCGGACTCGAACGCTACTCCTCTGAATGGCTGTGTCAATGCACGTAGATTCCCGCAACATCCGGCCACGATTCGATTTTGGGTGGCTGCTTACCATTTAGGCGACCTAATATGAAGAATACCCTCGTGCAATTCCTGACCCTGGTGATCCTGGCCTTGGTCGTGCTGTTGGCCAAGACTTTGTGGTGGCCGTCGACGTCGCCCGCCGCCAACAATTCAATAACAACTGCCAGTGCGGCGGCGACCGCGCCCGGCGCGGCCACTGCCAGTAATGGCGCGCCATTGCCTGCCGAGCTCGCGAGCGTTGCCACCGTCGGCGTTGCGGCGTCGGCCGATGAGCACGGCCACAGCCCGGTCAAACTCGACGAGGCGACGAAAGAAAAGATCGCCTTGTCGGAATCGACCTGGGTCGGTACCTGGGGCCGGCAATTTCCGGATCCCAATAGCATCGACATGGACATGAGCCAGTTGGGCAAGCCCGGTGGCAAGGCGGTCCCGATTCCGTACGTGGCGCCTGCCCCGCTCAAGCCTGGCATGTTCATCACCAATGGCAACGGCTCGCTCAGCACCGTCTACGACGACATGATCGTCTTGCCTGATGGTAGCCGGGCGAAAATCGACAACGCCAAGATCGTCGACAAAGACGGCAGCTTGCTGGGCGTGCGCATCGGCAACGAGATCCTCTGGACCGACGGCAGCAAGTCGAGCTATTGAATGCCCTGGCTTGAACTCTCCCTGCGCTGCCGCGCCGCCGACGAAGCGCGACTGGAAACGGCGCTGGAAGACCTGGGCGCGCTGTCGGTATCGCTATTGGATGCGGCCGACGCGGAAAACGAAATGGCGATCCTCGAGCCCGGCGTCGGCGAAACGCCGTTGTGGCCGGAAGTGACGATGCTGGCGCTGTTCGAGCACGGCACCCACGAAGCCTTGTTGCTGCACGCACTGGAAGCGTTCGACGACCGGATCGACCTCGGCGCGGCGACGTTTCGCGTGGTCGAGGACCAGGACTGGGAACGCGCCTGGATGGACCAATACGCGCCCATGAAATTCGGCGCGCGCACCTGGATCGTGCCCTGGAACATGGACGCTCCAGCGGCGGCGGCCAACGGCGCGGTCGTTCGGCTCGATCCGGGACTGGCGTTCGGCTCGGGCACCCATCCGACCACGGCACTGTGCCTGCAATGGCTCGATGCGCTCGACCTGCGCGGCAAGGCCGTGCTCGATTTCGGTTGCGGTTCGGGCATCCTCGCGCTGGCCGCGCTCAAACTCGGCGCCGCGCGCGCGGTCGCGGTGGACAACGATCCGCAAGCCTTGGCGGCGACGCGCGACAATGCCGATCGCAATGGCGTCGGCGACCAACTCACCGTGTACGCGTCCAATTCCGAAGCCGCCGCCACCTATCCGGTCGTCGTCGCCAACATCCTTGCCGTGGCGCTCGATTCGCTCGCCGACACGCTGGCAGCGCGCGTCGCGCCCGGCGGCGCGATCGCACTTTCGGGCATCCTGCACGGCCAGGAAGACGCGCTCGTCGCGCGCTACTCGCCCTGGTTCGATGCGCTTGAATGCGCGCGCCTGGACGACTGGATGCGCATTGCCGGCCGACGTCGAATGGACGGGTGCCGTGGCTGAGGCCAACCCCGATTTCCTCCAAGCGCCAGATGCGCCCGCGCGCCGCTGGCCCTGGCACTGGCTGATCGTTCCATTGCTGGTGGCTTCGCTGGCTCTGGAGGTCGCGGTCGCCGATCGCGCGCGCTGGGCGGCCGATCCGGCCCTGCGGCCGCGAATGGAGCAGCTGTGCGCCATGCTGCGCTGCAGCCTGCCGTCCTGGCGGGAGCCGGGCGCATTCCATATCACGTCGCGGGAAATCCGCCCGCATCCGTCCGCGTCCGGCGTCTTGCTGGTGACCGCGAGTTTCCGCAACGACGCCGCCTTCGCCCAGGATTGGCCGCGACTGCAATTGTCACTGTCGGACCTCGACGGCCAGTCGCTGGGCCTGCGCCGATTCACGCCGCGCGAATACCTGGGCAGCGCGCCGGCGACCCGCCTGATCGGCCCGGGGCAGTCGGCCAGCATCACCCTGGAGATCCTCGACCCGGGCAAGCGCGCCGTCGCCTTCAGTTTCGATTTCCTCGAATAACGCCGGCATTGCAATTTTTCGCGCCGGCGATGGCGCGCGTGCATCGGCGGCGCTAGACTGCCCCTCCCGCGCCCTCCCGACCTCGCCGTGAACTCCCCCGCCAGCCTGCGCGCCGAACCCGCTCCAACCTCGCATCCGCAACCGGCGTTGCGCGATTACGTCGCCAAGGCCGTGCGCCGCTACCTGCTCGACCTCGGCGATTGCGATTCGCACGAACTGCATGAAATCGTCTTGCGCGAGATCGAAGTGCCGCTGCTGGTGGAAGTCATGCGCCACTGCGAAGGCAACCAGAGCCGGGCCGCGGCCGTACTGGGCATCAATCGCGCGACCTTGCGCAAGAAGTTGCGGCAGTACGGTTTGTAGGAGGGCCCTCTGGGCCCGAATTTTTCGGCCGCAGAGCGGCCTCCTACGAGGGCGGCTGTATAATTCGCCTCCATCCTTGGGGGACTCCATGCTTGCCGACCGCCTGCCCGCCCGCCGGGCGCTGCTTTCCGTTTCCGACAAGACCGGCTTGGTCGAACTGGCGCGCGCGCTGGCCGATCTCGGCATCGAACTGTTGTCCACCGGCGGCACCGCCAAGGCATTGCGCGACGCCGGCATCGCCGTGCGCGATGTCTCGGAAGTCACCGGTTTCCCGGAAATCATGGACGGCCGGGTCAAGACCCTGCATCCGAAAATCCACGGCGGCCTGCTCGGGCGTTCCGGCACCGACGACGCGGTGATGGCCGAGCATGGGATCGCCCTGATCGATTTGCTCGTCGTGAACCTCTACCCGTTTGCGGCCACCGTCGCCAAGCCCGGCTGCAGCTACGACGACGGCGTCGAGAACATCGACATTGGCGGCCCGGCGATGCTGCGCGCGGCGGCGAAGAACCACGAACGCGTCGGTGTGGTGGTCGATCCGGCCGATTACGCCGGCTTGCTCGAATCGCTCGGCCACGGCGGAACAACGCTGGCGCAGCGCCGTGGCTATGCCGCCAAGACTTACGCGCATACCAGCGCCTACGACGGCCAGATCACCGAATGGCTGTCGCGCCGCGCCACCGATCCGGGCGCGCCGGAAGCCTGGCCGCACAGTTTCCATCCGGCGTTCCAGCTCGCGTCGTCGCTGCGCTATGGCGAAAACCCGCACCAGCGCGGCGCGCTCTACGTTGAGGCGAACGCGCCGACGGGCATCGTCGCCACCGCGCGATTTCTGCAGGGCAAGGAGCTGTCCTACAACAACCTCGCCGACGCCGACGCCGCGCTCGAATGCGTCAAAGCCTTCGCCGCACCGGCCTGCGTGATCGTCAAGCACGCCAATCCCTGCGGCGTCGCCGTCGCCGACGATTTGATGACCGCCTACGATCGCGCCTACGCCGTGGATCCGACCTCGGCCTTCGGCGGGATCATTGCCTTCAACCGGCCGCTCGATGCCGCCACCGCCGAGGAAATCCTCAAGCGCCAGTTCGTCGAAGTGGTGATCGCCCCGGCGATCGCCGCCGACGCCCTGCCGCACTTCGCCAAGAAAGCCAATGTCCGCGTACTGGCTTGCGGCGAATTGACATCGGCGGCCGGCACGCTCGAGTTCAAACGCATTGCCGGTGGCCTGCTCGTGCAGGACAGCGACACCGACACGCTGGTCGCCGCCGACCTGAAGATCGTCAGCCAACGCGCGCCAACGCCAGGCGAAATGGCCGACCTCCTGTTCGCCTGGAAGGTGGCGATGTACGTCAAGTCCAACGCCATCGTCTACGCCCGCGACGCCCAGACCATCGGCATCGGCGCCGGCCAGATGAGCCGTGTGGTGTCGGCCAAGATCGCCGGGCTCAAGGCCGAGGAGGCCGGGCTGGTCGTGCCCGGCTCGGTGATGGCCAGCGATGCCTTCTTCCCGTTCCGCGATGGCATCGACGCCGCCGCCAAGGCCGGGATCGTCGCGGTGATCCAACCGGGCGGCTCCATGCGCGACAACGAAGTCATCGCCGCCGCCGACGAGCACGGCATGGCAATGGTGTTCACTGGCCGCCGGCATTTCCGGCATTGACATGAAAATCCTGGTGATCGGTTCCGGTGGTCGCGAACACGCCCTGGCCTGGAAGCTGGCGCAGTCGCCGCGCGTGGCCGAGGTGCTGGTCGCGCCGGGAAACGCCGGCACGGCGCGCGAGCCGCGTTGCCGCAATGTCGACATCAAGGCCACCGACATCGATGCCTTGTTGAACCTGGCCGAAACCGAAGGCGTGCAGCTGACCGTGGTCGGGCCGGAAGGCCCGCTGGTCGCCGGCGTGGTCGATGCTTTCCGCGCCGCCGGCCAGCGCGTGTTCGGCCCGACCGCCGCCGCCGCGCAACTGGAGGGCAGCAAGGCGTTCGCGAAGGATTTCCTGGCCCGGCATCGAATTCCGACCGCGTATTACCAGGTCTTCAGCGACGTCGAACTGGCGCTCGACCATGTCCGCGACGTCGGCGCGCCGATC